>JAEWXO010000008.1 GCA_023458875.1 Bacillota bacterium
AAAGAACAGCACTTCTATTAGTGGAATACACAAGATATTATCAACGTCTTAAATGGGAAAACTAAAATTTCTGTTGAAAACTCAGAAATTTTCATTCAGGACTTTTCAAAGTCCTGAACAGTTACAAACTTTTTTTCTTTTCATCTACCCAATCTTTAAATTGTTCCCCTTTTGATTTTTTGTATTCCGGTTTTAAATATTCATATTTATTATAAAAGCCATCCTCACGTTCACTAATTTTATCAGAGACTTTTAAATCTGTATCACCCGCTGTACATATAAGTTTATCAAGCTTTTCATATGACAGTGTAAGAGAACCATTCTTAATTGATTCACGATTATGTGCTTTATTAACATGTTCCTGTGAAGAATCAACACTTGCTGCTGTACTCGATATATCTATTTTACTTTTAAGTGAACTTAATGCATCATAGAGCCCACCAGATGATTTTACAGCTGATAAAAATGATGCCCCAAAACCTCCATATGAATTTATACCAATCGAATAATTATAAATTGATCCGCTTAACGCAATTACAGACATTCTGACACTCCTAATAAAAAACTTATTTCCAATATAATTAATGGAAATTTAAGTTTTAATATATATCAATTTCGAGGCTATTAATAAGACATAGCATCATCGTACCTAACATACCATATCACATTATTATACAAATTTCAAGTTATATGTTCAGTTCATTTATTATACCGTTGCTGTTCAGCCATGTTTTGCACCCTTTCGTGTTTTTTTTAGATATGAAATACTTTAACATACATAAATAGGGTTGTCAAATATTTCTGTAATCAAAAATAAGAAAATAGCCACAGATATCAGTCTGCAGCTACGTTTAAAGTATGATTAAGGTAGAATTATAAAAAATGAGAGTCCATGAAAGTATTATAGCATATTTTCAGAGATACAGCAACCTCAGTCATAATCTTTGGTCAGCCATATCATGCTTAGTTGTATTTACAGCCTCAAATCCGAATTTGGAGTTATGAGCTTCTGCAAATGCTTTGTAATACTGCATGACTTCTGCCTGTTTACGTGTAAAACCTGACTTTACAAAACCCTGAACCGGTGTATCCGCATCTTCATCATAGCGTGGAGGAACTACATTTGAGTCAGTATAAATAACCTGAGCAAGATTATACGGAATAAGTGAATTTTTCGGAGCCTTTAAATTTTCCGCTGCAAACATAAGGCTTTAGCTTCTGTAGAAGAAACAGAAAAGATTTTACTTGCTGCCGTAGTTCATCTACTCCTTCCTGTATGCTTCTGATATCCTCCTCATAAATGTTTCCGGATGAGTTTACACGCCTTGCAATCTGATTGATATTTGCGGATACTCTGTTCACACATATCAGAAGATTTTTTTCCTTTTCTTCATCAAAGTGAAGTACCATTCCTTCAACAATCATCTTTCTTACAAAGCGACTTCGGGATTTACATCCGCTTAGAAGATATTTCTGTTCAAGAAGTAATTTTTCTTCATCATTCAGTCTGATCTGAATGTATCCTTTTCTTGTATTTTCATTCATTGGTTCAGCTCCTTCCGTTCAGTTTCAGGGTCTTAGGGGTGTCCCCTAACAAGCGATGTACAAAGGCATTCATTTTTGGAGTTTACGGAAAAAATGTAATGACAAAGTACCATGCTTGCTGGGAGTGAAAATAACCCCTCATATATATACCGGTTTTGCAGACCCAAATGTTAGGTTTTTTCTTTATTTTTTCAAAATTTTCTGTTATTATAAGCATGTAAATCATTTTATGAGTGATTTTACTGTGGGGACTTTTTAATCAGATATAATAACGATTAAAAAATGAAAAGGGGTAATAACATGAACGAAAAAAAATACATTTTCACAATCCTAAACTATGCAATTATGTCATAGACTTCAAAAGTGAAACATTCGGGGATATGCTTAGCAGTCTGATAGACCAGAAAGGTTTTACACAGGAAGAAGTAAGTGCTGCAACATCAATAAGTAAATCTACGATATCGAAGTATATTAATAATCTGACAAAGCCGAAACTTGAATATATTATCGCAATATCTGTAGCGCTTAAACTTTCATATTTTCACAGTACTGAACTGCTGAAGCGCTGTAATATATTTCTGTACAGCGACGATGAAATAATTGTTACATACAGATATTTTCTCAGTGAATGCCATTCATGCAGTGAAATAACGGTTGATTGGTGCAACGAATATCTGAAAAATCATTCATTACCATTACTCGTTCCGAATAAAAATAAACAGGATTTGTAAACTTTCTATGAATTTTTGAAACAAAGTTTCTTCAGAAGAAACTTTTTCTGAATAAAAAGTCCTGATTTATTAAAAGCACATATCGAATATACAAACAGAAAGTGTCGTTTTCTATCTTTTACAGATAAAAAACGACACTGTTTTTTTACAAAATAGTTTCCTGTCACGCTAACGACATTTTCTGATAAATCTGTTATACTGACAGCACATGAAAACAACGTTGTTACTCAGATTCATGTGAATACACAAGTCAGTCTTCTGAGTGTCTGACTGCCGGAGAAAATCTCTGACGGTCCAAAAATGCAGAGTTCTTTCTCAGGCAGAAAGGTCGAACGATGAGCTTAAAAGATTATTACATGGCTGTATACAGAAATCCGGACATTCCGGATGATATTAAAAAGATATACACCCGTGAAATCAGGAAGGAACTTCAAAACGATGAAAAGGAGGAAAATAAAGTAAGCGTCCATTTTATAAATCCGGATGCACTTAACCGCTATGGTTATAAAATCTCAAAGTTAAAAGATGCTGAAACTGATAAGGCAGCAACGGAAAAAGAAATGGATCTTCTCTCTGATGCAATGAATATGCTCAGAGAAAACAATCCGGAAGATTATAATCTTCTTACAGATTTTTTCTTTTCTGACGAAAAAGCAACCATGGAAGATCTTGCAAAAAAATATGGTATCGCACGTCAGACTGTCAGCAACAGACTTCAGAGGTCATATGAATTTCTCAGAACAGTAATAGCAGGTTTACTAAATGAATATTAAACAAAAATTCTCACAATGAATTGTAGGTAATTACAAAATATTCTTCTGATAAAAAATTTCTCTGCCGAAATTTTAACATTTAACCTTACAAAACCGGTTATATATATGAGGGCTTAAAAATATATTCTCACCCTCGCTCTCCTGGATACCAGATAATTTACAGCAAATCACGGGCATGAGTTTGCTGTAAAATCTTGAACATGTACGCAGACTGTGCATTCTGCGTACAGTACAGAAGTGTGGAAGAAATACAGGTTTCCTTGTAAACAGATTTGGCAGAGATCTGACTTCCTGTATTTCCTCCTTCACTGATGTATTACCGGGAGCTGTCCGAACAATCCGGACGGCTGCCAGTAATACACCGGTACCGTGCCGTGTATTATTATCAGAAGAATCTTGAAAATTAAATACCTATGTGAGATTATCGAAAGGTACTGATGGGTATGAATCAAAACATTAATCCAAGAACCTATTCTGCATTCTTCAAAGAATATCCGGATGTTGTTACAATAAACGATATCAGAAAAATGCTCGGTATAGGAAGTAAAAAAGCATATGAACTTGTACGTGACGGATCCCTGCAGCCAATACCATGCAGTAAAAAAATCCTTGTTGCAAAGATAACTGTCATAAACTACGTCCTGAAAAATTCACAGTTTTAATCGCAAATATCTGGTAGAAAGCGCTGAACTTTTAAAAATTTCGTTTCTGAATCAGATTTTTTAAAAAAAGACTTGAAATTTTCATGATTTTGTGATAGGATGTCATGTATATTCTATTACGGATTTCTACCAGCTTTCTAATGATAAGGAGTAAAAAAATGAAAGCTAATCTGCCGTTTAGATATAACATTTACACCAAAAGAGGAAAATACCACGTTGTATTTGACTACAGGGATAAAGAAAATGCAAGACTCAGAAAATGGATGGGTACTGGACTTGATGAAAGCTGTACCAAAAAGGAACTTGACGTAAGAACAAATGAAATCGTTGATACATTCTACAAAAGTTACCTCGACGGTACATTATTCGAAAAAGCAACACCAAAAGCCAAGGAATGTCTTATTCCTCACGGAACTACAATTGCTACAGGATATGATTTTACTGATTTCATGATTTTCTGGCTTGATACGTACAAGAGTTCAGTTTCTGAAACTACGTATTACAGCTATAAAAAACATGTTGTAATCATTGTAGATTATTTCAACAAGTACTTCCCTGATCTGAAGCTTGAGAATCTTAAAGCATTACATCTTCAGCAGTTCTACAATGCAATATATGCAGATGGTCGTACAGCAAATACAGTTAAGCATTATCACGCAAATATCCATAAAGCACTTGGATATGCTGTTAAGATGGATTTAATTCCAACTAATGATTCTGATAAAACTGAACGTCCTAAAATTGATAAGTTTGAAGCTTCGTTTTATACAAAGGATGAACTTCAGGAGCTTTTTAAAGTCTTCAAGGGCGACAAGCTTGAACTTATAGTAAATATTGCAGCGTATTACGGACTTCGCAGAAGTGAGATTATAGGTCTTAAATGGAGTGCTATAGATTTTAAGCAGAATACAATCACGATCAGAGAAAAGGCATATAACGTCCGTGAAAAGGGTCATGTAATCACAAAGTTTCAGAAGAAGCTTAAAACAAAGGCAAGTTACAGAACGCTTCCGCTTATTCCGGTAATAAGGGAGATGCTTCTGAAAAAGAAGGATCATGTTGAACATTACTCAGAAATTGCCGGAAAGGACTTCATTCACGAATATGATGAGTACGTATGTACAGACTATCTTGGTAATATAATCTCTCCTGAATATGTTTCAAAGCGTTTTAAGGAAAAGATTGTTGATGCCGGATTAAGAAGAATCAGATTTCATGATCTGAGACACAGCTGTGCAAGTTTACTTGTATCCAACGGAATTCCTATGAAGGCTATTCAGGAATGGCTCGGTCACTCTACATTCAGCATCACTGCTGACTTCTACAGTCATCTTGAGTACAACTCAAAGATTGAGTCTGCGGAAAAGATTGCAGCTCTTCTCAGCTTTGAAGAAAACAAGCAGGAAGACACAGATCCGGAAGATTAAGAAAAGAATTAAACAAAAAAAGAACAGAGAGTTGAAAGAATGTTCATTCAGCTCTCTGTTCCTAAGAAAGAAAAGTTTTGGATGCCGATGGCGGGACTTGAACCCGCATGAATTTCTTCGACTGATTTTGAGTCAGTTGCGTATGCCATTTCGCCACATCGGCCTATTTAATTGTAAATGATACTTAATGTATCTTAGACTCAATGGTAGATAGAATTTTAAGGCACAAATAACTGTCTACCACAGTATCTTGACAATCCACATAGATACGCACTTCAAGACGTATCGGAATTTATTAGACACGAGATTTTCCCAAAAATTCAAAGTCGATTTTGAGTCTCGCACGTCTGCCAATTCCATCATGCCGGCTATTACACTTATTGTCATATCTGCTCGTTTGTCCTGACAACGTAAATAATTATAACATAACAAGTCAGTTCTTGTCAAGGTTTTTGTTAATAAAATTTTGCCTTAAAACGCTTAAAGTGTTAGTATTCAGCCAATATGAGGTTATATGTTTAACATCACAAATATACTTTAACCAATTATTATTCCTAACTCCCCTGTTCTGATTTAGTTTTGGGAAAGTTTCTCTCAAAACTAAATCATTAATCTTATTCTATAAATTTGTTATTTATAGAATAACAGGGATAGAATTTGAAATGGAATATGAAAATATCAAATTAATATTAAACTGACTGATAAAAAATAAATTCCTCATTTGCAAGGCGTATTCTGCTTTTATCCTGCAGCTTCATTTCAGAAAGACTTTTTATCATATGTTCGTTTAAATATGTATGATTTGTAGAATTATTATCGATAATAAAGTATGCATCTTCTTTTGATACAATATCAGCATGAGTCCTGCTTACCGCATTATTATCGCTTATGTAATAATCCACTGTTTTTTTATCTGTTCCGATTCTGAAAATATCTTTTTCAAGATATATTTTTTCATTATTTTTTAATCGAAGAAGAAATGACCTTTTATCTGATTTTTTCTTTTTAACAACAAACATGTTATTGGATATTGCACTTTCAGAAGCCATGTCTCCCTGTTTATTATAAACCTGAACTTTTATGTTGTCATCAGGAACGTCTTCATTGTCTTTCTTCTTTATTTTTTTTGTCTTTTGTTCTTTGAATATTTTTGAAAAAATACTTTTTTTATTTTCTGTTTCATCGTCATTATCATCATCTGCATAAAAATCAAGAGGTATCTTGAATCCTATATCATTTTTATTTTCATCATCATATTTATTGGTCACTTTAATTTCTTTATCTTTTTCCTGTGGCTTTGTGATTATAAATCTTGGCTGGTCATTTTCTGTATTTTCGATTTCACAATCTATGCAGCTTCTGGTCTTCTGTTCATCAATAATGTATTTAAAATCATGAAGTGAAAATTTTGTATTACTGTTAAGATATCCAAGCATCTTACCTATGTAATCACAATTTTCGGATTGATCAAATTTTATTCTGCATATGAGTGACTTAAAGAAAACATCCAGCGATGGATTTCCTATATTTTTATTAATAACAGGCATTATTAAAAGGTAAACATTCTGAGTTTCCTTATTATAAAACATTTTGTCCGTATCAAGAATTAACGAATCCGGATCAATAAGATAATCCTCAACCTCGGTAAAGAGACTAATAATAGTGTCAATTATTTTTATTATCTGATTTCGGCATATGTGTTCTTCCAATAATTCTGACAGGGTTATCATTGATGTAATGTTAAACTTTGTGATTATTTTGTTGTTAAACTGATTTATAGCAAATGGTAAAAGTCCGTCTATTGTATTGTTACTTAACATTCCCGATGCGACCTGGTCGATTTGTTCCTTTGAATCAAACTCGAATACAATATAATTTGATGTACCCTGTGTGTCTGTATAACTTTTCATTTATAGCTCCTTATATCTTATATAAATTGTATTTATTTCCTTTATTATACAACATTCAGATTTATAAATCAAGCCTTTTTTTAATAATTTTATATTTTTTCCAGATTAATTTTTAATTTTTTAATGATTCTTTTTTCAAGACGTGAAATATACGACTGAGATATTCCTATTTCATCCGCTACTTCTTTTTGTGTCTTTTCCTTACCGTCAATTAATCCGAAACGCATCTGCATAATCATCTTTTCCCTTCCCTTTAATGAATCAATAGCCTGCATCAGCATATTTTTTTCTGATTCAGATTCTATCCCTTTATTTACAACATCTTCATCGGTTCCTAAAATATCAGATAATAATAGTTCGTTTCCGTCCCAATCAATATTTAAAGGTTCATCAATTGAAATCTCATTTTTATACTGTGAAGATTTTCGTAAAAACATAAGTATTTCATTTTCAATGCATCTTGATGCGTATGTAGCGAGCTTTATCTGTTTTTCAGGACAGAAAGTTTTTACTGCTTTTATTAGTCCTATAGTCCCGATAGATATTAAATCCTCTATACCGACACCTGATGTTTCAAACTTTTTTGCTATGTAAACAACAAGACGTAAATTATGAACTATAAGACGTTCCTGTGCAAGCTTTTCATTTTTCTTGAGGAGCTCAAATGTTTCTGCTTCTTCTTCCTTTGTAAGAGGCGGAGGAAGTTTTTCAGATCCATTAATATAAAATACATTTCCAAAAAGAATTTTTGCTTTGTTTTTCCTGATTATATATCTTATCTTTTTTATTATCATCCTTATTTTGTACATTTTTATATCGTTCCCTTCTGATTTATTATATTAAAAAGATTTGAAACCGTATATTATTTAAATATGTAATAACATTTTTCACCTTTATTCTAAATAAGAATTTTAGGGTTAAAAATTGCAGATATCTCTTGCCTTTTTACAGCTATTAATGCGTCAACTGTCTTACAGCTTTTATTTTTTTTAATAATAATTTCATCCGGTATAAATGCCGGTATTGTACTGCATCCGTCAATTGTTGAGTATGGTATAAGTCTGACTCCTTTTATTGATCCTGTATCTGTAAGACGCTGATAAATGTCCGAACAATTATCCGAAGGTTCTAAAAGCTCGTTAATAATTTTTTCCGGACACACAATAACAGGACGTCCGCTAAATACATCTGTAAGTGAATTACCTGTATCTGCAAGTCCATCAAGAGAAATTATTTTATTATTATTTTTAATAATTACATTGTAATTACCATCTGAACAAGTATTTCTGTCAATCAAAAATCTTACTCCGCAAATAACAAAATATGACACAGCGGTAAAAACAACAAGGTTCAGAGTTGAAAAGTCAATATACATAAATGTATTGTTAACGCATATATAACGCGTATTAAGTAAATATTTCATTCCCATAATAATACCGGCAAACGCAAAATTAATCACATAAAAGTAAACAACAAGCTTTATAAAATTATGAAATGAAGTTTTATTAAAGCCAATAAAAACAATTATAAAAGATGCCGCTGATTTAATCAGAAACATCAGTATGTAGTTTATATCCGGAATAAAAATAATAAGCGAAAAAAGACTTCCTACGACTGACGATATAACCAGCCTTGATATCTTTAATGATGAATGAGTAAACCGTGCTGTAGCTTTTATTAAAAAATATGTTACATAAATATTTAAAATTATAAGGACATCAACATAAATTATATTCATGCTCATCACAACCTTTGCTTATCTTAATATCAATTATACTTTATATTTTATAATATTTCTGTCGATTTTAAATATAGAAAAATAATATAGAAATTAATATTTTAAAATTAATTCAGTCTGTCGTCAGAATACACGGTTTATGGGTTATAAAAAAGCAGGCTGTCTGTTTACTCCGTTAATGAAGTAAACAGACAGCCTGCTTAATATTATATAATTATACACTACTGTTCCTGAAGAAAAACATTAAATGCTCTGTACGCCATATAGACATCGATCTTTGAAACAACCTCAAACGGTGAATGCATAGACAATACTGGAACTCCTACATCGATAGTCTCCACGTTAAGATTGGCAATATAAGCGGCGACAGTACCACCGCCTCCGGCGTCAACCTTGCCTAATTCACCTGTCTGCCATATTATCTTATTGCTGTTTAGAAGGTTACGTATCTTTCCGACATACTCTGCTGAAGCATCGGATGTACCTGATTTACCTCTTGAACCGGTAAACTTAGTTACAACGACACCGTAATTTATAAAAGCACTGTTTTTCTTCTCCATAACATCCGGAAATGTAGGGTCAAAAGCGGCGTTCACATCTGCTGACAGACATTCAGAATTAGATAAAACAGTGGTTGCTCTGACTCCTGAGTCAGCTGCAATGTCCTCAAAGAAATATTTTAAAAATGATGAACATAAACCTGTATTTCCTTCACTTCCTGTTTCTTCTTTATCTGCAAGAACTACAACAGAGGTCCTGGAAGGCGATTTAATGTTCAGAATAGACTGTAATGCAGGATATGCACATACCCTGTCGTCATGACCGTACGAGCCAATCATGCTTCTGTCAAAGCCAACATCAGAGGCTTTGAATGCCGGAACAGCTTCAAGCTCAGCAGATAAAAAGTCTTCTTCTGTTATGCCGTATTTATCATATAAAATATTAAGGACATTGAGTTTTACAAGTTCACTTTCATTATCACCCTTAAATGGTCGTGAACCTATAATAATGTTAAGCTGCTCACCTTTTATTGCCGTTGCCATTGTTTTATTCATTTGCTCGCCTGCGAGATGCGGAAGAAGATCATTTACCACAAATACAGGTTCTGAATCGTCCTCACCAATATTTACTTCTATTTTGGTTCCATCCTGACAAATGAGAACGCCATGGAGTGCAAGAGGAATCGTAGTCCACTGATATTTTTTTATTCCACCGTAATAGTGTGTTTTAAAAAGAGCAAGCTCATTATCCTCATATACAGGACACTGCTTTAAATCAAGTCTTGGTGAATCAATATGGGCAGCACATATTCTGGCGCCTTTGTCAAGAGACTCTGTACCAATAACAGCAAGGATTATTGCTTTTCCCCTGTTGTTATAGAATATTTTATCTCCGGCTGAAAGCTTCATACCCGGTTTATATTCGACAAATCCTTTTTCCTCTGCAGCAGAAACAGCATATTTAACTGCTTCACGTTCGGTTTTGGCTGCATTAAGGAATTTTTTATATCCTTCTGAAAACTTATTGCTTTTTTTTATTTCGTCGTCTTTTAAAAGATGATAAGCATTTTTTTTATTATAAAAGAGATCTTTTTTTAAATCATTAATAACATTTTTCTCTTTATCCTTGCTCATAACAAATCACTCCGCATCATTATATTTCATATCATAGTATTTCTTTATTTTGTCCGATAATTCCTTGACTATTTCGTCCAGTTTACACATGTCATCATTATTTTTTATAATAAAATCTGAATTATCTACAAAGAATTTCTGCGAATGCTGCGAATAAATTCTGCTCATCGCCTGTTCCTCAGTCAATGAATCACGGTTCATTATGCGATTTAATCTGATATTTTCATCTGCAATAACAGAAATAATAATTTCACAAAAATCATCTGCTCTGCTTTCAAATAATGTTGGCGCATCAAGTAAAATTAATTTTTTCCCTTCACTTGAGTTGATTCTAATGAGCCTGAGTATATCCGAAGTAATATAAGGGTATAAAATACTATTAAGCAGCTCTAATTTTATTCCGTCATTAAAAACAATATCTGCTAATTTTTTTCTGTTAAGTGAACGATCCTGATTAATAACCTGTACACCAAAGCAATCAGCAATTTCTTTTAAACACACAGAATCAGGCTCTACAATATTACGTGCTATTTCATCAGCGTTTATTATTGCAAATCCGTTTTCTCTGAATATTCTGCATGCAGTAGTTTTACCTGAACCGGTTTGACCTGTTAATCCAACAACCATCACTCCGTCCAAACTGTTCACGATTCAACCACCTCATAGCCGGCTGCCCTGATTAATCTATTGTAAACAGCAAGACCAATACCTTCTTTTCTTGGAGCACGTACATACAATACCTTTATTTTCTGTTTGTCTGCTTCTCTTAGCTTTGCAAATAACTGCTGAGCCTGTTCCTGTGGTGTATTTCCATATGTCATATACCTATAAGGAAAATCAGCAGCATCATAATCAAAAATAAGACTGCATGAGTCAGGCTCTTCCTGTTCTGAAACATATTTTTTAAACATTTCAAGACCTTCGCGTACAAGTACTATTTTTGCCTTTGGTGAATAATGTTTATATTTCATTCCCGGAGAACGTACGTCTTCAACATCTACTATTTCATCAAGTGTGATGTTTTTATCAATAATAACATCATCTACAACTGTTTTAAGCTGTTCCGGTGTAATAACTCCCGGACGGAGGATTCTGACTGAATCATATCCCTCAAATGTAATTACTGTTGATTCAAGACCCACTGTACATGGTCCGTCATCTACCACAGCCGCAATCCTGCCTGTCATATCATCAATTACATGCTGTGCAGTAGTAGGGCTAGGATAACCTGATTTATTTGCTGACGGAGCAGCAATAGGTTTGCCAAGATATTTAATTATTGTTCTGATTGATTCATTTGAAGGCATTCTGACAGCAACTGTATCCATGCCTGCTGTAACCACGTCCGGAATATTGTTTTTCTTTGAAAGAACCATTGTAAGCGGGCCCGGCCAGAATTTCTCAGCAAGCCGGTAAACTATGGTTGGTATATCCTCGGTATACTGTTTCATCATTTCTATATCAGAGACATGTACAATAAGCGGATTATCAGCCGGTCTGCCCTTTGCTTCGAAAATCTTTTTAACTGCATCCACATTTGTCGCATCAGCGCCAAGCCCGTATACAGTCTCTGTAGGTACTCCGACAATTTCACCGCTTTTTATCAGTAAAGCAGCAATTTCCAAATCATTTTCACTGTTGTTTAAATATTTAATATCTTTCATAAATCAAAATTTCGATTCATATTAAATAACATAGTATATGAATCTAGTTCTCCTTTTATAATATTTAAAATTCATTTTGCGCGGCAAGTTTTGCAGCCTGATCAGCAGTAGCTAATGAATCGATTATCTCATCAATACTACCGTTTAAAATATCATCCAGCTTGTATAATGTAAGTCCTATTCTGTGATCAGTCATACGTCCCTGAGGATAGTTGTACGTTCTTATTCTCTCTGATCTGTCACCTGTACCAACCTGCATTTTTCTTTCTGATGCTATTTTATCGTTCTGTTCCTGCTGAAGTGCTTCATATAATCTGGAACAGAGTATTTTCATTGCTCGTTCCTTATTTTTATGCTGGCTTCTTTCATCCTGACATTCTACAACTGTGTTAGTAGGGAGATGTGTAATTCGTACAGCAGATTCCGTTTTATTTATATGCTGACCACCTGCGCCGCTTGCGCGGAATACGTCGATTTTCAGATCTGTTGGGTTTATATTCAACTCAACATCATCAGCTTCAACAAGAACCGCTACAGTAACCGTTGATGTATGAACTCTGCCTTGTGACTCAGTTTCAGGCACACGCTGTACACGGTGCACACCGCTTTCATATTTTAATCTTGAAAAAGCACCATCACCTTCTATTGAAAAACTTATTTCTTTGAATCCGCCAAGCTCTGTTTCATTAGAGTTGAGAATTTCCTGTTTCCATCCGCGTGATTCTGCATACATCGTATACATTCTGTACAGAGAATTTGCAAACAGTGAAGCTTCTTCGCCTCCTGCCCCGCCGCGTATTTCTATAATAACGTTTTTATCGTCATTAGGATCTTTAGGAAGCAACATAACTTTAAGTTCTTCCGTAAACTTTTCCATTAGTTGTTTCTGCTCTTCAAATTCTGACTGAGCCATTTCCTTCATTTCTTTATCAAGTCCGCCCGCTTCAAGCATTTCTTTGGCTTCGTTAAAGTCTGATTCAGCCTTAAGATATTGATTATACTTATCAACAATAGGAGTAAGTGACTTGTATTCTTTCATAAGCTGCGTATATAGATTATTATTGTTAATTACACTTGGATCTGAAAGCTTCTGGCTTATTTCATCAAACTTCTGGGCTGTGAGGTTTAACTTTTCAAACATATATCTACATCCTTTATAATGAATTATTGACTAATAAAGTGCTACCCACACTACGGCTCTTTTTGTACCCTCACAACCTGTTTTATTTTATTTTCAATTTTATTTCTGGGTATCATGAATTCTCTTGAACATTTGATACACCTAAGCTTAAAGTCCATCCCTGATCTGATAACATGGAATTGATTGCCTCCACATGGATGATCTTTTTTCATAATCAATGTATCACCAGGTCTTATATCCATCGTAACACCCTTTCTCAAACTACGTATTTTATATTATAAACTATTTTTTAAGATAAGGCAATAATTTATATGACTTTTTTTTAAAAAACATAATCTTTTTATTAAAAATTTTACCTATGTTGATTTTCACTTAATTTATAGACAAAAAATATTGATTTATTCATCGAAATATAGTATAATATAATTATTATTTTCTCTAGAAAGGCAAATTTTGCTATGACCTCAAAAACTCATATTACAGTCGGATGTGCTGCATCATTGATGATTGCTCAACCTTTAAAAGCAAAAGACTTGATTATATGTATCGGAATATCAGCTATTGGTTCAGTAATAAGTGATATTGACGCAACAACATCAGAAAGTAAAAAAGGATTAAAGAAGGTTATTGCTGTTACTTTTGCAGCGATTTCTTTAACGCTGCTTTGTGATTCGATATTACACACAAATATTATTTCCAGATTTCAAAGTGATGAAAACATTATGAGGCTTATTCTTGGGTTTTTTATGTTTATTCTTATATGCATATTTGGTGAACACCAACCACACAGATCGTTTATGCATTCAGTTCTCGGGCTTTCACTTATTGTTGCTTCATCCTCAGTAATATGGACCATATCCGCTAAATACATGGCAGTCTCAATGGCTTCACATATTGTTATAGACATGCTTAATAAAAAAAGAATACAGCTTTTTTATCCGTTAAAAAAGCCTCGTATAGGATTTAATATCTGTTATTCGGACGGCCTGGTAAACATGCTGATTTTTCTCGCCGGAGCAATAATATGTATTGGTTATATATTACTTGCCTCATATGATATCATAAAAGGATTTTTTTAAAAATAAGAAAACAAATAAAAAGAGACTATATCAAAACTTTAAATGAAGTTTATGATATAGTCTCTTTTGTTTATGGTTTAATGATAAGTATAATTATACATTTACACCAAAGCTCTTGCAGAGTGCTTCAAGTCCGCCTTGATATCCAGCAGCAACAGCATTAAATTTCCAGTCATTACCGTTTCTGTAGATTTCACATACAACGATTGCAGTCTCAATTGAAAAATCCTCTACCAGATCAAACCTTAGCACTTCTTCACCTGTTGTATCAGTATCATTAGCCATTTTTGCTACATGGACATATGCATTTGATACCTGTCCGAAGTTCTGCTTTCTGTTAACTGCATCATGAATTGTAACAGTTATTGCAATTTTAGATATATTAGCCGGAATCTTTGTAAAGTCAATTATGATTACTTCATCATCACCGTCGCCTACACCTGTCAGATTGTCACCTGTATGAACAACAGCCTCTCCCTGACTCACAAGATTGTTATAGAATATAAAATCTTCGTCACTTGTCACCTTACCGTTTTCTCCAAGAAGGAAAGCTGCAGCATCAAGGTCAAAATCAAATCCTCCGTCATATTGATTTGTATCCCAACCTAATCCAACCAATGCTTTTACGATTCCCTTGTCAAGACTTACTCTCTGTCCTTTTGATAAATTTACTGCCATAATAAAACCTCCCTTAAAAATATTTTATATAAATCTTTTAATAAGCTGTGATACACCGTCATCATTTGTACCATCACCAACACTGTTAAACTTCCACTCACCGTTTCTTCTGTAAAGCTCGCCAAAAATCATACAGGTTTTCTGATCATAATTATCTGTGAGATTGAAACGACATAATTCCTGATTATTATCTGCATTTACAATTCTTATAAATGCATTTTTTATCATACCGAAATGTTGTTTTCTGTCATATGCCTGATATATGGTAACTGCAAATACAACCTTGGTATACTGTTCAGGAAGGTCACTCAGTGATACAATTATCTGTTCATCGTCGCCGTCTCCCCCACCTGTAAGATTATCTCCTTTATGAATAACACAACTGCTTTTGTGTCTTAAATTATTATAAAAAACAACGTCACCTTTATCTGCAAGCTTATCACTGGTTAAAACCAATGCAACAGCATCACAGTCAATATCCTGTGTTCTGCTGAAAAATCCGCCTTTTTTAGCAGCTTCATCCCATCCCAGACCCACTACTACTTTCTTTAAACCCGCATTTCCTTTTGTCAAGTCAATTTTCTGACCCTTTTGTAAATTCACGGACATTTTTTACACCCCTTTATTTGTTTTTTATTATTGATTTTCTGATAAGGTCAATCGGTATTATTGAGATTGACATAGCAAGTACTACAAGCCACTCACGAAGATCAAGGCCATGACAGCGAAGAATAGATCCTCCGATGTATGTCATACAAATCTGAACTACAGCGATAAGAGCTAATATTTTAAGAAAACCCTTGTTTCCTTTAATATTTTCAAATAAATTTATTTTATCTGTTCTTGCATTGAAGGCATTGAATACTGATGCAAAAATAAAGAATGCAAAAAATGCTGTTCCTAGTTCAATGTAAGCACCCTTTTCCAAAGTTGCAGGATTAAACAGCTTATCTATTTCTACACCTTCAACAAATATTTTCTGAAGAGGAGCGAATACGAGAAGTGCAATACTCAGAAATACAATCCATACACTGCCTGTAAAAATACTGCTCCACATATATTTGCTTACAATACTTTCTGAACGTTTCTTTGGTTTTTCCTTCATGTAACGCTTTAATGCCGGCTCTCCTCCGAATGCCAGAGCAGCAAGCGTATCCATTACAAGGTTTACCCATAAAATCTGAATAACTGTCAGAGGTTCGTTGATTCCTATCAGAGGTGAAATGAATGATATAAGTACGGCAGCTACATTTATTGTGAGCTGGAATACGATAAACTTTCTGATGCTGTTGAATATTGTACGGCCATAAAGTATTGCCTTGTCAATAGAATTAAAGTTATCGTCAAGAATAACAATATCACTTGCCTCCTTGGCAACCTCAGTACCGCCGCCCATAGCAAAACCAACATCTGCTTTCTTCAATGCCGGTGAATCATTAACTCCGTCACCTGTCATACCTACAACAAGCTCAAGCTCCTGCGCCAGTCTTACAAGACGGCTCTTATCTGTAGGCAATGCACGAGCTATAACGCGGATATCAGGAATAATTTTCTTTACTTCATCATCAGACATTTTCTGAAGCTCATCAGATGTAAGGACAATATCTGTATCAGCAGTCAGAAGATTGGCTTCCTTTGCGATTGCGATAGCTGTATCTTTACGGTCACCTGTAATCATAACTACCTGTACACCGGCCTGATGCACTTCATGAATAGCTGTTACAGATTCAGGACGTACTTCGTCTCGTATACCAAGTATACCGATTAATGTCCAGTCTCCACCTTCAGGAAGTGAATCCTCTCCAAGTGAGTCATCTGCAACGGCAAGTGCAAGTACTCTTATTGCTCTGTTAGCAAGTTCATTTATCTTATCGTCAAGAGCTTTTGAATTTATAAACTCCTGCTTGTTACCTTGCTCATCAAAATAATATTTGCATCTTGAAAGTATTTTTTCAGGTGCACCTTTAATTAAAGTATAATTATAGTCACCCTTTACCTGAGTAGCAGAATATTTATTTGTACTGTTGAATGGTATGGATGTTATCTTTTCAACTTTTATATTTTCAGGCAACACATCAGCTGCAAAGCCAAGCACAGCTTTTTCTGTCGCGTTTCCTCCTACAACCTTTAATGTATTTGCTTCTTTTGATACAATAGATGATGTGTTATGATGGATTGCGGTTGACATTATTTTTGAAAGTCCACCCTTTACATCGGCTGCTTTGTTGTATTCTGTCATATTTCCATCTATAAATGTTACAACTTCAAGCTTACCTTTTGTAATAGTTCCTGTTTTATCACTGAACAGTATGTTGAGACTTCCTGCTGTTTCAATACCTGATATTTTTCTTACAAGCACGTTATCCTTAAGCATTTTACCCATATTCATAGCTGAAACAAGTGCAATCATAAGAGGAAGTCCCTCAGGAACAGCCATAACGATAATAATTACTGCAAGAATGACAGCATCGAGTAAATCAGCAACTACAGGAGCTATTCCCAGAGCAAAATATGCACTTGCTCCGCCACCCATAATTATCTGTCTTATCATAAATGCTACTGCAATTGCAATACCACCGATATATCCGAATTTGCTTATTCCTCCTGCAAGATTTGAAAGTTTAACCTTAAGAGGGCTTTCTCTGTCATCATCCTGCTGGAGCTCTTTTGCAATCTGTCCGTAAACGGATTTGTCACCTACAACAGTAGCTTCCATAACTGCATTACCTGAACATACAACCGCGCCTCTGAATACCTTATAAGGATTAAGGAAGTCCATAGCTTCGCCTTCATCTGAGTAATTTTCAGGCATCGGAATTTTCTTTGCTTCCTTTGATTCACCGTTTAATACTGACTGGTCAACCTTAATATCTCCGTCAACAATTTTACCGTCAGCAGGTATTTTATCACCTGACTGTAAAAGTATGCAGTCACCTACTACTATATCATCAATTGGTATTTCGCTTATTGAGCCGTCACGGTAAATTTTACATGTAATTTTTGAAGCCTCTTCCTGAAGCTTTTGAAATGCATTTTCATTTCTGAACTCAGAAAATGTGGATACCAGTGTTGCAAGCGCAATTGCTACTGCTATACCTACAGGTTCATACCATTCAACATCGACATCCTTTAAAAGATTAACTGCACCAAGCACATATATAACTACATTTACTAATAATGCAACACACAGTATTTTTATCATCGGATCACCGAAATTACCCTTCAGCTTATCCCAGAAGGTTTCACCTTTAATTTCACTAAGCCTGTTTGATCCGTATTTTGCTTTTGATTCTTCGACTTGCTTTGAAGAAAGTCCAAATTTTTTTTCATTCGAATTTCCCATTAGTTTCTCCTTGTTTTTTAATTATTAATATTATTATCAAACAGTTCAGCTTTTACAAGCATACTGTTTTTATCGCGCAACAGTCTGAATATCATGCCGTCATGCAGGGCAACAGCATGACCTTTTGGCACAATCCCCCCTGAAGGTGAAAGCATTGTATCAAGTGAAATATTAACAAGATAAAAATTTTTATCAGCGTATCTTATATACGCTTTTACTTCTCTGTCAACTACTTTTTCATCCGGAAATACATTTGAAAATAAATTCCAGTTACAAAGAGGCGTATTATTTTCTGCAATAAGCTCTGACGTTTTAAACCAACGTCCATCATATCCCTTCCTTTGTGTAAGAAAGCTGAGCTTAAGTATTTTTTTGTCTTTTATTTTTGTTTTACAGAACGGGCAAACAGGGTTATAAACATCATATAAAATAAAATATTTCTTTTCACAGTCTGGATTTGAGCAGCTGTGAATCATATCCCATGTTTTTATAAGACCACGTTCCCATTCCATGGCTGTCGGTCTCAGATTAGGTTCATGAAGACCTTCTGAAAACGCCCTTAAGAAAAGCTTCTCCATATGAGGACCCAGATCTTTAATTGTTATTTTAAGATCTGCCGGGCGATTAGAAGTGTCTTCAGGATTTTCAATAAATGTCGCATATTGTCCAAGTCCAAGAAAATCATCCTGCTCTGCGTCCTGAGAATATATTTTCGGCCCCATAAGAGGATGTCTGAAAAACATGTATTCATATATCAGAACCGCCATTGAATGCAGATCTGTAAGAACATTAGGGAATTTTCGAACCTTTCTGTCCATTCCTAATGTCTGGAGTACTTCAGGTGCAACATAACCTCTTGTTCCTATTACCTCAGGAGGATACAATCCCGGGACAACAAGTGAATCTATGTCGATAATAACACACGACCCTGTTTTGGGATCAATCAGAACATTATTGAATGAGAGATCTGAATGTGCAAGACCCGCCTGATGCATTCTTCTTAGTGAACGTGACAACAGTATTGACATCTGAATCATTGACCTGAAATCTCCAAGTTCAGATGGATTAAGATATTTTCTGTTTTTGTTTGTAAACCAGTTGCTTTTTTTATCTTTTCCTTTTAAATGCAATATATCAGATGCTGTTTCATCGAAAAAGTAATTAGCCGGATATGACGGACATACTATTCCGAATGAAGGTCTGACAACAACTGCAACAGGCCAGCAAAAGCGTTTAGCAAAGTATTTTGCTGTCTGCTTGTCATTACCGTTTGCACCGCCGTCTTCCTCAGATACAGTCGGATTATATTTTCCTATAATAGCTTTGATTCGCTCCTGCATTTTAGAATCGTTTGCATCATCCGGATTGTTAAAGAACTGAATAACATATGATTTATCAGGAGTAAAATACGTATGCTTCATTCCTCCTCTCGGAGGATTATCTGTTACAACGTATTCAATTTCATTTCCGTTTAATAATATAGCCCTTGCAATTCTGCTCATTCTTTATATCCTCATTGGTTTCCGAGTTCCAGAACAAGCAGTGTTCTGTCATCAAATGAACCTCTCTCAACATAATTGTCAAGCCATCTTAATAACCTTTGTTCCTTTGACTCAGGCAAATCATTGTTAAAGCTTTCTACAGACGCTTTTTTAATTAATGCTTTGTTCTCCCATAATTGTTTAAGCGTCAATCCAGTACTGTCAGCTATTCTGTTTGCATATTGTACAGCAATCATTTTTTCATTGTCATTTACCCATGGATAACACACAGGAGCAGGTATTTTATCCGGAATTTTATTGTTTTCTGAAAATTCTTTTTCAGATATCTTCAGAATTCCGTTTAATTCAAGGTCAAGCATAAGTCTCAGCATCTGAGGTGCGTTAGGATAATAATCATCTGCAACACCGTCAGTCATAAGCATAATATTTGTAATTTCACTGCGCATAATTTTTGTTTTGTTCATCAGTGATTCCTTGCGTCTTGCTGACTCTGACGTAAGAAAATCCGTTTCACCTGAATAAGCACCGCTATCCGGCTGACCAAGCAGTCTGAGGGCGTTTTCAAATTCAGAATTACGGTTTACTGAACAGATCATTCCGTCGCCTATCTGACATGAAATAACAAAGTGTTCATTTACATTATTAACCTTTACAGGCGTAATCATACATAAAAGCAATGTTCCGGAAAAATCCTTGAATTCCATATCTCTGTCTATGATTTTCAGATAATCATATTTTGATTTTCTATCCTGAAATGCATTTACGACAGCTTCATATGCCTTTGCAACTGCTTCCTGTATAAGTGCGGCAAAAAATCCGCATCCGTCCATAAATGATGAATCTGTCAGTGGAAGACTGAGTTTACTGATAAGATCCTCGTTTATATTTTCGTCGTTTAATTTTTCTTTTAAAAATTCAATAGCTGCTTTGCATGATTCCATTGCACCTATTCTTGAGAATTTTTTTGAACCCGCACCATCTGAAACTGCAATAATTGTCCATCCCTTTACAGTGTCAAATTCGAACCAGTCATCGCAATTTGTTCCGTCATGCTTATGTTTTTTTCCTCTTACCCTTGCACCTGTTATTTCAATGTTATCTGCAACACTGCTTTTGGTTATATATTCGTCATATGGTTCCGGTTCATTATCCGGAATCGGTTTGTATGACCATAGAGACGCTGTTTTGTTAGTGATGTCCTGATGTTTGTCTTTATTGTTATCAGCCTTATTTACAATTTCATCAGAATCTTCTGACTTTTCTTTGTTACCTTGTAAATCAACATCAGGCTGTATCCCATGAACAGAATTATCATCAGTTGTTTCAGCAAATGAAATTCTATCAGATTTAAAAAGCTGCTCCATTTCTTCTATACTTATCATTTTTAATTCTGATTCATCGACATCTATAAAATTATTCTCATTGTCTTCAACCTTAACAGGCTGTATTGCAGTGTTGACATTTTCTTTTATATAATCCGTAAGGCTGCTGATATTTTTTATTTCGCCGCTGATTATTTTTTTCAGCAGTTTACCTGCCTGCTCCAGATTTCCAGAAATATTGAGTATATCAACAGGTACATCAGTTATTCCTATATTCTTTAATGCTAAAAATAAACTGTCAATTACGTTCATAACGTCACCCTCTTTATTTTGAACGTTTAATAATTTATTATGGTACTATTACAAATCCCTGAGGTGGTGGCGGAAGCTCTATTGCCTGTCCCGGCATAGCGTCAATGCTTCCTGATGACATTTTTATTGAACCTGAAACCCATGCAAAGAACTGGGCAAGATCACCGGCAGATAAACTATTCATCATAAGAACATTATCAGTTATTTTCTTTAATACTGTTGTATCAGCCTGTGCACCTGCAGCACATGCTATTATATTTGCCGGTTTACTTAATCTTAATTCCTCAACTGCAGATTCCCATTCATCGGTTGGAGTACCATCAGTAAGAATAAACACCAAAGGTTTCCAGTCGCCTTTCTGATCCGGACCTGTTTTTCTTACCTCTGCCTCTATACATTCGGAAAGAAGTCTGAGTGCAGCACCTAATGATGTTATTCCGTTTGCATTTAGCTCAGGTTCCTTAAAATCCATAATCTCTGTAAGCGGACATACCTGTCTGGCAATACTGTCAAAGGTTATAACTGAAAGATATGCTGTTTCAAGGGCCTGTGGATCACTCCTTAATTCCATAAGCAGTGCCTTAACTCCCTGTCTGACTGCTTCAATAGGTTCTCCATTCATTGAACCTGAAGTATCAAGCAGTAAATAGACCGGAAGTCTTCTTGTGTAATCTGACATTTCTTGTTCATCTCCATTCGATATTTCCAAAGCTTGTTAAAATCTACGAGCATATGAACGTGTTATGAGTTCGTATGAACCCATAACACGACACTGATATAAAATATACATAGATTTTAATTATTATATAATATATTTTTGTATTTGTCAATAAAACTGTAAAGTTATTTCTTAATAATATCCTTTATTTTACACAACAATAATCTGACTCCTTACCAATCCATGATTATATGATTTTTAAGAAAAAAACCGGTGCCTGAACAACAAACACCGGTTAATTCAATTAAATTTTTATAATTTATCAGCCTGCATTAAGACCATAGTTTCCGCATAATGCAGCAAGTCCACCGCTGAATCCGCTTCCAACTGCGCAGAACTTCCATTCTGAGCCGTTTCTGTAAAGCTCGCCAACTACAAGCGCTGTTTCAATTGAGAAATCTTCACACAAATCATAACGGATAAGCTCCTGACCTGTACTCTCATCAACTATTCTGATAAAAGCGTTGGAAACCTGTCCAAAGTTTTGCTGTCTTGCTTCATAATCATAAATTGTAACTGTAAATGCTATTTTCTTTATATTATCAGGAACCTTTGTGAGATCAACAACTATCTGTTCATCATCACCATCCCCATCACCTGTAAGATTATCACCAAGATGAAGTACTGATGAGCATACTGATGAAAGATTTCCGTAGAAAATAAAATCTTTATCACTTGAAGCCTTACCGTTTTCATCAAGCATAAAAGCGGATGTATCGAGATCAAATTCATTTCCGCCGTCATATCTGTTAGTATCCCATCCTAAGCCTACTATTACCTTTGAAAGCCCCGGATTTCCTTTTGTAAGGTCAATTTTCTGACCTTTTTGTAAACTGATTGCCATAATAATACCTCCTGTTTTGTTCTGAAGTTTTTAGTGTCTTAATCATAATTTCACTTTTTAGCTATTTTTTTGTTTGGATAGCACCAATATGATGTTAGTATACACTATGAAAAAATAAAAGTCAATAGATGAATTTCAATTTTTTATCTTTATTTTTCAGCTGTTAATTACAATTCATGATATTCGGATTTATTCACAAAAAAATAATCCAGACATAATATATTATAATACATATTGATTTCGGGAGATGATAATGTGGATATTATAATGTTATTAATTCTGTCAGCTCTGACTGTAATTTTATTTTTATGTGGCTATAGGTATCTGAAAAGCTTTTATTCTGAAAAAAATTCTCAGTTTGATTCACTTATTACAGGGGTTTTTATTATTTCAGAAAAGGAAAAAAACGCTGAAATTGTTTTGAGAGAATTATATATGTATCTTCATCGTAATGAGATAAGATGTTTCAGAGTAATATACATAATTAACAATGCTGAAGATAAGAACATACAATATATATGTGAGAAAATATGCAATGAATATTCTTTGTTTAAAATGGCAGACGCGTCATCAATTAAAATTTAAAAAAGTATATTAAAAAGATCCGCTGTAATTATGAAAGCGGATCTTTTATTTATGTATAAAATCAGATGGATATAATAAATCCGTCTTCTAGTGGCTTTTAATTATTAATTTTACCAACTTAATTATAAATGAAAAACAAAAAACTGTGATATTAATTTTATTAGGTTTAATCAGATTAAATCCATTAAATTTTTAATTATTTTTACATGAGGATAATTTAAGAAATCATTTTCTGTACTTGTTCCTGTCAGTACAGCTATGAAGTCAATTCCCGCATTCATGGCTGCCTGTGCATCAATTATATTGTCACCGATATAAACACAGTTACTTTTCTCACATCCGAGTCTGTCAATTGCACACAGTATACCCTCTCCGTCAGGCTTTGGTCTTGATATATCATCACCACCGATAACTATATCAAATAATTCTGATATCTGATGTGTGTTCAGAAAATCCATTATTCTGTATCGATATTTTGTTGACACAATTGCCGTGGAACAGTCAGCTGAGCGTAGTCTGTTTACAATTGAAACCGTATCAGGATACAGTTTTGTGTCACGGTTCATTATCTCATTTGCTTTTTTTACATATTCAGCTATAAAACCGTCAATAACATTTTTATCATTGATTCCGGTAAGAACTTTAAATGAATTTTCAAGAGTCATCCCGATTGTACCTTTTATTAGTTTGTCTGAAATATCTGTATGACCATTATTTTCAAAAACGTGCTTAAAGCATCCCACAATTCCAGCTTCAGAGTTTACAAGTGTATAATCAAAATCAAATAAATATGTTTTATAAATCATTATATAATTTCCTTTCTTTTATTTATATAATTTCCGTCCTTTATTTTTTATACTTAAAATCATATTAATTTTTGGTCATTTAACATATACTTTGCGAAAATTAAAAGAAAAAAGTAATTTTCTTTCTAAAAATGTTGACAAGGCAAGACAATTACTGTATAATATACTCATGGTAAAGTTTTTTTGCCGTATAATCTTTTTTTATTTTTTAGGAGGAATTACAATGAAATCTACCGGTATTGTAAGAAAAATTGATGAATTAGGAAGAATAGTACTTCCAATCGAATTAAGAAGAACTCTTAATATCAGCGAAAAGGACAGCCTTGAAATTTACGTTGATCAGGATGCAGTTATACTTAAGAAATACAAATCATCCTGCATATTCTGCTCAAGCAACGAAAACCTTGTTGACTACAAGGGCAAGAGCGTATGCCAGGAATGTATGAACGAACTTAAGAAGTAATTTAAGTTTTTTCCGATTGTTTTTATCCTCGAAATCAATTACATACTTTTTTATCTGTACGTAATAGGATGAAAATATCAAAATATTTTTTATTTTTAATATTTATTAAGCTGCTTTTAAAAAGCAGCTTATTTTTTGAGGTGAACTTTTATGAACAAAAAAATTGATATTCCCGGATTTACATATTTCTCAGAAAAAAATATCTATTCAGGCAGTATAAATCATGTATTTAATTTTAAAATATATCCCGGAGAAAAATTCAGTGTTGTTCTCTGGTCCGGATGGAAATGTATTGATAAAACACCTGAAGAAAATATAATAGAAAAAAAGGAGTTTGAATTTAACAGCGACGGGTTAGACGAACTTATATCATGGATTTATGATAAATATACAGAAACACAAAAGCAAACTTTTTAATTGAAAGTTACATTGTGTCCGAATTTTTTCGGCATAATAAATTCTTCAAAGCGTTCATTAAAGAAGCTATCTGTCATTCCTGAAATATAATCGATAACAATTCTTCCTTTTTCGCTTACTTTATCAAAGTAAGCCTTGTCAAATCCACTTATATAATTCCTGTAT
Source organism: Bacillota bacterium (assembly GCA_023458875.1). GTDB lineage: Bacteria > Bacillota > Clostridia > Oscillospirales > Ruminococcaceae > HUN007. Next base: position 25,460 of record JAEWXO010000008.1, read on the forward strand.
ATTTCTGATGAAGTGTTATTGCTGATAAGCTGGTCATTGTATTTTTCATATAAAGTAAAAAACATATTTCTTATTTTAAAATCTTCATCTTTAATAGCAGGATTCTTATATATATTTTCATAGTTAAAATCCATAAGTTTCTTTAAAGCACAATAAGTTGTTCCTGACAAAGACAGATATGGTTTATCATAGCTGTTTACAACTATATCTGTAATAAGGGTGTTGATTATTTTACTGTTTGTATCCCCAAGTATCCCGGATATCTCATCAGGAAGGTCACTCCTTTTAATAAGTCTGAGTGTTATTGCGTCTTCAAAATCGCGCCCTATATATGCAATAACATCACTTATTCTTACTACGCATCCTTCAAGTGTCATAGGAATAAGACCTGAGCTGTAATTTTTGACTTTAAAACAATTCTGATATTCTTCAAGGAACCGTTTAAAATCTTTTGTTTTATCCGGCTCATATTTTTCCTGAATTATCTCTCCGTTGTGAGATAATACTCCGTCCAATACCTGAAGGCTGAGATTGAGTCCTCTTCCGCTGTGTTCAAGTTCCATAAGAAATTTAACGCTCTGGGCGTTATGACAGAAAAATCCAAGTCCGTTTTTCTGACATATCTCATCAATATACCGTTCTCCTTCATGTCCGTAAGGTACATGTCCCAGATCATGACCAAGCGAAATCGCTTCAATCAGATCTTCATTCAGACGTAAGCATCTGCCTATCATACGTGCTATTTTTGATACAAGCTGAACATGTAGCACTCGGTGCGTAATGTGATCATTATCAAACAGTGAAAATACCTGAGTTTTATCAATATACCTCGTATATGCCTTGGAATGTATTATCCTGTCTGCATCATGAAAAAATGCCGGACGTATATTGGTTCTGTCCGGAATATTTTCATATTCTAATCTTATACTTTCAGAGCTTTTGCAAGCATATATGCTTAATGATCTCGCTTCTCTTCTATATTCATTTTTTATTATATCGCTGAATATTTTTTTGCTTTCATCAGAGTGCTGCACTTGTTATCACCATAATTTCTGTATTATTTTAATGAAGCCGGCAATCCGTTCACTATAATATTAGGATCATCCAGATCAATAATGAGACATTTTCTTCCTTCTATCATACTTGTTTTAAGTCGGTTTGAAGCATCCTTTTTAATGTTTATTGTAACATCCGGAGTAACAACAACTGTTTTGTTTTCAGCAAGATTCGAGGCAACAAGTCCTACATCACCGACAAGCGTTTTATACGTTGGTTCCAGTGCCTCAAGTTTGTCACTGCTTACCCCTGCTTCAGAAAGAATATGCTTAAGCTGCTTTTCATTTATTTTAACAGGCTCTGTTTCGTTTTTACTGAGATCAACTACTTCACGTATTTTGTCATTTACGTGAGTAATTATGTTGTAATCGAGTTCATCGGAAACAACAGCATTAATCACTTGCTGGAAGCGTGCTTTCTGCTTTTGCGCTGACATTACGAATTCACAGTCAAGAACATTTTCAACAATTGAAATGTTAGGCTTATCAGGTTTTTTGGTAAAATACATTACATGGTTGACGTCAGGACTTCTGTCACTGAAAACAGGATATATAAATCCGTCAGTAGGTATACGACTTATTATCATTTCATTATTTGATTTTTTAGCAATCGTCTTGCTTTCCTCGTCAAAATACAGCCCGGCATCACTTGTATTTACAGGACAAATGCCTGTAATAATAAAATTATACTCTTCTGAAATATTATCAGTATCTTCATCATTTCTGTTCTTACGTTTAATGTTATATGTACAGCTCGCAGTCAGAATCGTAAATGATGCTGCATAATCAATATTTTTTGTTATTTTCTCAAGATATCTCTGGAGGATATCATTATCTTTCATTTTTGATGAAACTGCTTCATACAGAACCTTCTGAGCTCCGCCATCCTCATATGCCTCTTTTGGAAATTCATATTCAAGCAGTCCTTTTCCTACAATTCCGGTAAGTACTCTTCTTAATGTGTCTGTAATGACTTCCCTTTCGTCATCCGGAATTATGCTGTGTGGTTTGTTCTCCTTGTATTTTATATTCTTTTCGGGATCCACATAAGCTGAGAGTACTGAATTTATAGTAAAATAACCACTATTGTCAGTAAAATTTTTTTTAATCTCATTAAGTTCTTTTTTGTTCATTGACTTTTCCTCATCTGTTTTAACTGTTTTTTTTATTATACACTACAATTTTTTTTATGTCAATTAATTCTTAATCGATTTTTTATTTACAAGTACCGTTAATTCTGTTATAATTACAGAGGACATCGTTAAAAAAATATTTTAATTTTCTATTATAAAGACAATACAGAAAGGAATCAAAAATGGATATAAAATGCATCCCGACACACAAAGGTTTTATGAAAAATTATGTTTATCTATGTGCTAATAAGGCACTTAACGAATCATTTATTATCGATCCTTCATGGGAAATAAATAAAATTTTTAATGCTCTGGCTGAGACAAATTCTACTCTCAAAGCTATAATACTCACACACTCCCACTTTGACCATGTAAGCCTTGTTGATGATCTTACAGATAAATTCAATATACCTGTTTACATTAATCAGACAGAGGCTGAATATTATAAATTTAAATGTAAAAATATGATAATGATTAAAGATAATTCATCAATAGATATATGCGGCATTACTGTACATACATTAATGACACCGGGCCATACAAAGGGCTCAATGTGCATGTATTTTGACAGGTATTTTTTTACGGGAGATACACTGCTTATTGAAGGCTGTACAATATTTGACGAAGACGGAGGAAGCACTATGGATTTGTATAACAGCCTTAAATATTTATTCTCATTTATAAAAGACGAATGGCTTGTATATCCCGGACATGCAAATAAAAGTAAACCCGGATTAACAATGGGTGAACTAAGAAAAATCAATAAATGCTCTGATCTGAAATCAGAGAGTGAGCTTGACGACCTTCTTAAATGGAAAAATGCCCTGAATAATATAAGATAAAGATTTTTTAATATTAATTATTTCATCATTTCTGAAATAGATGTAAGAATCTGATTTGCAGCTTCGTCCTTACTCATTAAAGGCAGCTGCTTTTCTGCATCCCTTGTTATCATTGTAATTATATTTGTGTCAACGCCAAATCCGGCACCATCCTGCTTAAGGTTATTTGCTATAATCATATCCAGATTCTTTTTAATAAGCTTTGAACGTGAATTTTCTATCATATTTTCGGTTTCCATAGAAAATCCGCATATATACTGACCTTCTGAACGGTTATTTCCAAGATACTCAAGAATATCATCAGTACGTGTAAGAGCTATACTCATATTATCGGAATTCTTTTTTAATTTTTCATCGCTTATATTTGAAGGACGATAATCAGCAACGGCGGCTGATTTTATTATAATATCACACTCTTTGTAATATTTTTTTACAGCCAAAAACATATCTACAGCGCTGACAATATCTATTACCTGTACAAACGGTGGCGGAGAAACTGATGTATTTCCTTTTATCAGTATTACATCTGCACCCCTGAGCATCGCCTGCTTTGCAATTGAAAATCCCATCTTGCCTGTAGAGTGATTTGAAATAAACCTTACAGGATCTATAGCTTCCTGTGTAGGCCCTGCAGTTACAAGGATTTTCCTGCCTTTAAGATCCTTCGGATAAGCCGTTTCTCTTAGTATATAATCAAGCAGCGTTGATTCAGGAGGAAGTTTTCCTTTACCTGTATCCCTGCATGCAAGAAATCCGCAGTCAGGCTCTATAATGTGATATCCGAATTGCCTGAGCTTATTTACATTTGACTGTAAAATAGGATTTTCGTACATATTTGTATTCATTGCCATGGCAATGAAACAAGGTGCCTTTGTGGCCATTATAGTAGTTGACAGCATATCGTCGGCTATTCCGTTTGCTATTTTTCCGACAATATTTGCAGATGCAGGTGCAATCATAAATACATCTGCCCTTTTTGCCAGGGAAATATGAGCAACATTATATTCAAAATTTCTGTCAAACGTATCGATAAGACATTTATTTCTGGTTATGGTTTCAAAAGTAACAGGTGCTATAAAATTAGTTGCGTTCTGGGTCATGATTACATGCACATCGCAATTAAGCTTAACAAGCATACTTGCAAGATTAGCCGTCTTATATGCTGCAATACTACCTGTAACTCCAAGAACAACACATTTTCCATTTAACAAAGCCGTACTGCCTCCTTATTCGTTTTCAGCAAGCATCTGTTCAGCAATGAGTCCATGCTTTTCATACTTGAATACCTTACTTATTTTATTGTTTTCATCTACAAAAACTACTGACGGACGATGATTTTTCGCTTCATCCTCGCTCATCTGTGCATAGACCATTATTATTATCAGATCGCCGGCCTGGGCGCATCTTGCAGCAGCACCATTGAGGCATATGAGGCCTGAGCCAGGTTCACCGGTTATTACATAAGTTTCAAATCTGTTTCCGTTATTAATGTCAACAATATGAACCTTTTCATATTCCAGTATTCCGGCAGCATCCATCAGATCTGAATCGATCGTTATACTTCCAACATAATTAAGATCTGCCTGTGTGACTGTCGCTCTGTGTATTTTGCTTTTTAGCATTGTTAATTCCATATAAAGCTTTGCCTTTCGTCATTTGGATTCATAAAAAAGGTTATCTATAAGTCTTGTTTTCCCTATATATACAGCTATTGCAACAAGTGACGGAGCATCCAGAACTTTTATCTGCTGCATTGTGTCAAGCGCTACAGCCTTAACATAGTCTATTTTTGCAAGTGGTTCCCTGTTTATTATTTCTGTCATAGAAGAAGTTATTACAGATGCATCCCTTTCACCGTTGTCAATAAGCTCTTTTGCCTTGTTTATTGATCTGCTCAGAACAAGAGCTGCTTTTCTCTCTTCATCATTAAGATATGTGTTTCTCGAGCTTTTGGCAAGGCCGTCGCTTTCACGAATAATAGGACATCCTACTATTTCTATATCCATATTGAGGTCAGCAACCATTCTTTTGATTATAGCAAGCTGCTGAGCGTCTTTTTGTCCGAAATAGGCTTTATCCGGAGTAACAATATTAAAAAGCTTTGTTACTACAGTACAAACACCCCTGAAATGACAAGGTCTTGTAAGACCACATAGTTCCTCGGTAAGTAAGTGCATATCAACAAATGTCCGGAAATTATCTTCATACATTTCTGAAGCATCAGGTGCAAAAATAAGATCTGCTCCCGCTTCACTGCATTTTAATTTATCACGTTCCAGATCTCTTGGATATGATGCAAGATCTTCACTTGGACCGAACTGCATAGGATTAAGAAAGATACTGACAATGACCCTGTCATTTTCACAGGCCTTTTTAATAAGGCTCTTGTGACCTTCATGGAGGTATCCCATAGTCGGAATAAATCCAATCGTCTTACCCTCTTTTCTCCATTGCTTTACTATTTGTTTTACTTCATTAATCGTTTTAACAACAATCACGACAACAGACCTCTTTCTAATGAATAATTATTTTAATTTATCAGCCAGTTCTTCAAAATTTATTTCTGTTTTCATTTTAAACGTGTGTTCGTGAGCCGGGAATGAGCCATCATGTGTTTCCTTTATATATGAGGCAAATGCTTCTTTCATCATATTACCTATATCACCAAATTTCTTAACAAACTTAGGCGTAAAGTCGCTGTACATTCCAAGCATGTCCTGATAAACAAGGACCTGTCCGTCACATCCTGCACCTGCACCTATTCCTATTGTCGGAATTTCAAGAATTGATGTAATATAAGACGCCAGCTTTTCAGGAACACATTCCAGAACGACTGCACATGCACCTGCTTTTTCTATTGCCTTTGCTTCATTAATAAGCTTTATAGCAGCAGCTTCATCTTTTCCCTGAACTTTAAATCCTCCGAATGCATTGATTGACTGAGGTGTAAGCCCAAGATGAGCAACAACCGGTATAGAAGACTCAACTATTGCTTTTATCTGAGGGCACATTTCTATTCCGCCTTCAAGCTTTACAGCATTGGCTCTTCCTTCCTTCATCAGTTTTCCGGCATTTACAACTGCATCATAAACCGAAGTCTGATAAGACATAAACGGCATATCAGCAACAACAAAAGCATTTTTTGCTCCGCGTGCAACAGCAGCAGTATGGTGTATCATATCTTCCATTGTCACTGAAAGAGTATCTTCATAGCCAAGCATGACCATTCCGAGAGAGTCGCCGACAAGAATAGTATTTATTCCTGCCTCGTCCATAAGCTTTGCAGTAGAATAATCATATGCTGTAAGCATAGTGATTTTTTCACCGTTTTTCTTCTGTTCTTTGATTGTAGCTATTGTATTTTTCAAATTTCAGCTTCCCCTTTCAAACTGTTTTCCAGTAACATCTGCATATCAATATAATTTCTTTCCGGATGCTTTAATGATGAAATTTCAATAAGCTTTAATGCTGCTGATAAATATAACCTTTTATTACTGCTGTCAAGACAGCTTATATGCTTTGCAACTGTCAAAACATCATTTCTTTCAACAGGACCTGTAAGTGCATCAATTGTACCATAATTGAAAATATTGTCAATGTTGTTACGTACAAGAGGTTCAATAAGATTTTTTGAATCTTCGTATGAAAATCCGCATTCAGACAGAAGTTCATAGCCTTCATGAATAAGCGCAGCTACAAGATTGCTTGTAACCGATGCCGCTGTATGATATTTTATTTTCTGTTGCGTTTCAAGCTTTATTATCCTGTTTCCACAATCTGAAATCATATTAAAAATAATATATGATGAATCATCATTGCTTTCAAAAGTGAAAACTGCTGATTTCATGTCTTTGTATGATTCATATTTACTGCTGACTGCCTGCAGCATATGAAGTGAACATGTATGGGCATTCAGCAAATCTGCATCTTCGAATATTCCGGATGTTAAAATACCACTGCAGTGACAAAAAGTTTTTCCTGAAATATTATATTTTTTTATAATATTCCATACTTCAGATATAGCCAGATCACTTACCGTAATAAAAATAATATCTGATGCATTTAAAAGCCCGTCAATGCTGTCATATTCCTGACTTTCTGTAAAATCAGCTGCTTCTTTTGAATTTTTATAGGTTCTGCTATAATACCCGCTTATAGAAAAATTATTTTGTGATAAATATTTTCCAAGCGAAAATCCCACTTTACCGGCTCCTACAAATCCTATTTTCATATGAAATCAGTTCCTTTATTTTTTATGAATACACATATGCTGATTATATTATTATTTAATTATCTATTTAAAAATAGTTATAAATTAATTCTATCTTAATTTTGAGCCGTTAGGAATATCACTGTCAACAAAAATAACTCTTGCGTCCTCTCCTACGTCTGCGGCAACAATCATACCCTGGCTTTCGACTCCGCATAGCTTTGCCGGTGCAAGATTTGCAACAACTATAATCTTCTTACCGATAAGATCATCAGGAGTATACCATTTTGCAATTCCGGAAACAACCTGTCTTGTTCCGAATCCGTCATCAAGCTGAAGTTTAAGAAGTTTTTTTGCTTTCGGTACCTTTTCACAAGCTTTTATTTCTGCTATTCTGAGATCGGTCTTACAAAAATCATCAATACTGATTGTATCGGAAAGCGGAACAAGGTTTGCCTTATCACTGTCTTCTTTATTTTCCTGTGCATTTGCAGAAATTAAAGCGTTAAGCTCTTCTATTTCCTTTTCAACATCAATTCTAGGGAAAAGAACCTCTCCTCTGTTTACTTTAACACATGTAGAAAGAACACCGAATCTTCCGGCATTTTCATAGGTTACATCGTTATCTTCAGCACCTATCTGTTTCCATACTAAAGGCATTGTTTCAGGCATAAAGCATGAAAGAAGTGTTGAGCATATTCTTATTGTTTCAAGGAGGTTATAGAGAACACCTGCAAGGCGTGGCTTATCTGCTTCATTTTTTGCAAGTACCCATGGTGCTGTTTCATCAATATATTTATTTGCGCGTGAAATCACCTTGAAAATCTCAGCAAGGGCATTGTTAAGCTGTGTATTTTCAATGTATTCATCAACAGCCTGACGTAATCCTGAAGCAGCTGAAATAAGATCATCGTCAAATTCACCGCTCTGTTTTTCTTCAGGCAGGGTTCCATCAAAATACTTTTCAACCATAGCAATGGTTCTTGAAACAAGATTTCCCAGACCGTTTGCAAGATCTGAATTTATACGGTTTATCATGATTTCATTTGAAAAAGAGCTGTCTGCACCAAGGGCCATTTCACGGAGAATATGATAACGTATCGCATCCGCACCATAGCGCTCTCCCAGAACAAACGGATCAACGACATTTCCGAGTGATTTACTCATCTTTTGTCCGTTAAAGGTTATCCAGCCATGTACGGCAAGATGTTTTGGAACAGGTAAGTCAAGTGCCATAAGAATTGCAGGCCATATAATAGCGTGAAAACGCATGATATCCTTTGCAACCATATGAACATCCGCAGGCCAGAATTTATCATAATCATTATATGCTGAATTATTATATCCCAGAGCGGTAATATAGTTTGAAAGAGCATCAACCCATACATATACAACATGTCTTGTATCAAATGAAACAGGAATACCCCACTTGAAAGAAGTTCTTGAAACGCAGAGGTCTTCAAGGCCCGGCTTTATAAAATTATTTACAAGTTCAACAGCTCTTGTCTTAGGACGAAGGTAATCTGTTTCTGTAAGAAGCTTTTCTATTCTCTCGGCAAATGGAGACATTTTGAAGAAATACGCCTCTTCCTTTGCATCTAATACATCTCTTCCGCATTCAGGACATTTTCCGTCAACCAACTGTGTATCTGTCCAGAAGCTTTCGCATGGGGTACAGTATTTTCCTGAATATTCACCCTTATATATATAACCTTTGTCATAAAGGTCCTTAAAAATTTTCTGCACGGATTCAACATGATAATCATCGGTTGTACGGATATATCTGTCGTAACTAATATTCATATAGCTCCATAGCTTTTTAAATATTTCAACGATCTCATCAACGTACTGCTTAGGCGTAATGCCTTTTTCTGCAGCCTTGAGTTCAATTTTCTGACCGTGCTCGTCGGTACCTGTGAGGAACATTACATCATAACCCTGCATTCGTTTATAGCGGGCAATCGAATCACATGCTACTGTTGTATAGCAATGACCGATATGCGGATTACCTGATGGGTAATAAATAGGGGTTGTAATGTAAAACGGTTTTTTTGGCATAATAAAATCCTCCTGAGCATTTTTATGTTTTACTGTCTGTAATAATTATAGCACATAATGTATTTTAGCACAAATATGCTAAATAATCAATGTTTAAGATAATAAATATTTACTCATCAAAAAAAGTCGGTTCCTGATACTGTGCTGATTGCTCTGATTTGTAAAAATATGCAGCAGTTTCAGGTATAAATCCTTTGCTTATCCTGAAATCAATTCCTGCTTTTTTTGCCTGTGAAATCTGATCTTTTCTTTTTATATTATATAGCTTTCTGTCTTTTATAAAATGTGCTCCTGTCTGATGAAATATGAAAGGAACATTTTTTTCAATACATTGTTCCCTTAAACTGAGAATCCATTCATAATTGCAGGGTCTTGCCGATATACCTGATTCCCCTCCTGCAGATACGCTCTCAATACTATTGCCCAAAAATGCAGAAATATCTATTTTTTCAAGCATCGGAGATACAATAACAGATCTGTGTTTTATAGGAAGTGAAAGAAAAACCGGAAGTCTGTAATCTGCTCTGTCCTGATTTTCGACAGTACATCCTATCAGAACATTTTCATATCCGTTACCCCAGTCATCAGGAAGACACTCCGCAAGTCTGTCTATTCTTTTTGTAAAAAAATAGAACCAGCAGTCACTTCTCGTCTTTATCATTTTCCAGCATTCGTCACGCCATTTATCTGCATCGGAGAGCAAAAAATCAGACGTAAAACAGGTGAATATAATTTTCCCTGATGGAATTTTATATTCACCGTTTCTTTTTTTCTTTACAGGTAAATCATAAGTATTGTTTTTATGACAGATGCTGCTGCTTATCTTATTGTCATACCTTTCATCCTGGCGGTAAACATAGCAGTATTTACAACCAGGACTTATTTTTGTGCATCCGTGCCACGGGTTCCAGTCTGCATATATACTGTCTGATTTATTCATAATTATTCTGACACCATCTTTAAGAGATCTTCCTCATTAATGACAGCCACTCCGAGCTCCTGTGCCTTTGTAAGCTTGCTTCCTGCTTCTTCTCCTGCAACCACAAAATCTGTTTTTTTAGATACGGACGATGAAACCTTTCCGCCCAGAGCTTCAATCATCTGCTTTGCATCATCCCTTTTTAGCGTCGGAAGTGTTCCGGTAAGAACAAATACCTTTCCGTTGAATTTGTCTCCCTTTACAGATGATTTATAAGTGAAATCAAGGCCCTTTTCCTGAAGCTTTGAAATAAGCTCTTTCATATGCGGCTCTCTGAATGCCTCATAGACATTCTTTGACATTACATCACCAAAGCCATCAATAGAAGATATTTCAGCTATATCTGCATTCATAAGCTTTTCTATAGTATCAAATTTTTCACAAAGAAGCACTGCAGCTCTTGAACCTATGTTTCTTATGCCAAGCCCGAATAATATTCTGTCAAATGAGTTTTCTTTTGACTTTTCTATTGCATTTATAAGATTAGTTGCTGACTTTTCTTTAAACCTGTCAAGTGTCATGAGTTTTTCTGCTGTCAGGTCATACAGATCAGCTACTGATTCAATAAGCTTATTTTCAACAAGAACCGCAACTATTGCATCACCAAGGCCGTCGATATTCATTGCACCCTTTGAAGCAAAATGAATGATATTTTTCAGAAGCTGTGCAGGACAGTCAGTATTCGGGCATCTTAATGCACTTTCATCTTCAATATGAACAGCCCTTGTACCGCATACAGGGCAAAATTCCGGAAGATTAAACGGAACGGAATTTTCCGGATGTGAAACTGATTTTAATACCTCAGGAATGATATCTCCTGCTTTTCGTACAACTATTGTATCACCTATGCGGATATCCTTTTCTGAAATAAACTGCTGGTTGTGAAGGACAGCTCTTGATACACTTGTTCCGGCAAGCAGTACAGAGTCAAATACGGCCACAGGAGTAATTGCTCCTGTTCTTCCTACATTGACCTCAATATCCTTGAGAACAGTTTCCTTTTCCTCCGGCGGAAATTTATATGCAACTGCCCATTTAGGGAATTTTGACGTTTCACCCATAATGCTTCGCTGATAAAAGTCATCTACCTTGATAACAACACCGTCAATATCAAATGGATATTCCGAACGGCTGTCGCCTATTTTCTTAATCTCATATGCGATCTGATCATAGGACGTACACGATATATAACTGTGTATTACCTTAAAGCCGAGACTCTTAAGATAATCAAGGGACTGCTTATGTGAGTTTAACTCAGCATCTCCTGCCTGCTGAACATTAAATACAAAAATATCAAGATTTCTTTTTGCTGCGATTTTTGAATCCTTTTGTCTTAGTGAACCGGCTGCGGCATTCCTTGGGTTTTTAAAAGGCTTTTCATCATTAAGCTCCTGTTTTTCAACAAGCTTAAGGAATGATTTCCTTGGCATATATACCTCACCGCGCACTTCGATAAAAGGTACTTTTTCGTTTAATTTAAGAGGAATCGACTTAACGGTTTTCAGATTTGCAGTAACGTCCTCACCTACAAATCCATCGCCTCTTGTTGAACCGATTGAAAACTCACCGTCACGGTATTCCAGAGAGACCGAGAGTCCGTCAATTTTAGGCTCTACTATAAATACCGGTGATGAAAGCTCCTGACTGCATTTTTCAACAAATGCTTTTACCTGCTCAAATGAAAACACATCCTGAAGGCTTCCCATCTGTACAGTATGCTTTACCTTTTCAAATTTGTTAAGTGCCGCACCTCCTACACGCTTTGTAGGAGAATTTTCAGAAACAAGCTCCGGAAATTCTGCTTCAATATTCTTCAGCTCCTGCATAAGCATATCGTAGTCATAGTCGTCAATTGTAGGATCATCCATAACATAATAATTATAGTTATGCTTTGTAATTTCCTCTGTTAATCCGGCGATTCTTTTCTTTGCATCTTCAAAATTCATACTGTAAGCCTCACTGATTATGTTTATGATTTCTTTCTCTTAAGAGAACGTACAGAGATTAAGACTCTGATGTCTGGCATGACTTTGTAAATTTACTAAGTCTGAGGATTTTGTACAAAGTATGCTGACAGATATTTTATCAGGTATTTTTATCTGTTACTTTGAACTGCTTTAAGTTACCTATTTTTTTGCTTCTTTCATGAAGAACCTCTTCAACCTCTGAAAATGGCAGATTCTTTTCAGCGCACAGTACCATTACATGGTAGAAAAGATCTGCAACCTCATTTTTTAATTCCACATTATCATCATTTTTAGCGGCAATAACCATTTCTGTGCATTCTTCACCGCATTTTTTTAATATTTTGTCCTGTCCCTGAGAAAAAAGGTAGCATGTATATGATTTCTTTTTCATTTCATCAGATGAGAGATTTTTATTTGTCTCATAATCTTCTTTTCTGCTCATTACTACATTGTAGAGTTCTTCTAATTCATTCATAAAAAATTCTCCTTTGGATTTACTATATTATCTGTTTAAAGAAACAGCTGTAATTTCCGGTATGACATGCAGCACCGGTCTGCTCAACAATTATAAGCAGAGTATCGTCATCACAGTCTCCGAATATACTTACTACCTTCTGTAAATGTCCTGAAGTTGCACCTTTATTCCAGAGCTCCTGTCTTGAACGGCTCCAGAACCATGTATATCCTGTTTCAAGTGTCTTTCCGAGACTTTCCTTGTTCATATATGCAAGCATAAGAACTTCTCCGGTATTTACATCCTTTATAATAGCAGGTATAAGCTCACTTTTTATGAAATATTTACCGAGTTCTGTATTATTCAATTGAACACATCCTTAATCATTTTCTGACAGCAATATTTTTGTCTCTGAGATGATCTTTTACCTGTCCGACTGTCAGCTCTTTAAAATGGAAAAGTGAAGCTGCAAGAGCTGCAGATGAATTTGTTTTTTCAAAGACTTCTGAAAAATCCCCAAGCTTTCCGCATCCGCCGCTTGCAATTACAGGAATTTTTACACATGAGCATACAGCGTTGAGCATTTCAATGTCAAAACCCGCCTTTGTTCCGTCTGTATCTATAGAGTTCAGACAGATTTCGCCTGCACCGAGCTGTTCGATTTTTTTTACCCAGTCCAGAAGATCAAGTTTCATATCAATACGTCCGCCGTTAATATAAACAGTATATCCCCCGTTTTCACTTCTCTTTGCATCAATCCCCACGACAACGCACTGACTTCCGAAAATATCAGCGGCACTTGAAATGAGTTCGGGATTTTTAACGGCTGATGAATTTATAGACACTTTGTCGGCACCGGCACGCAGAGTTTCTCTGAAGTCATCAATTGTAGAAATCCCCCCTCCAACTGTAAGAGGCACAAATACCTTCTGTGCTGTACGTCTTACGACATCAAGCATTACTCCTCTGCCCTCATGAGATGCGGTAATATCATAAAACACCAGTTCATCAGCGCCCTGTCTGTTATATTCCTGAGCATATTCAACCGGGTCACCTACATCTTTTACGCCTTCAAAATTCACGCCCTTAACTACTTTTCCGTTTCTTACATCAAGGCATGGAATTATCCTCTTTGCTAACATAATTTCACGACCTTTCCGCAACATCGATTGCTTCTTTAAGATCCAATGTTCCTTTATATAATGATTTTCCACATATTGTACCGTAAAGGTTAAGTGCTTTACAGCTTCTGATGTCCGAAATTGTGTGGACTCCGCCACTTGCAATAATGTTGCAGTCAACTGAAGTGCTTATTTTTTCAAGCTGTGTGAGATTCACTCCTGAAAGAGTTCCGTCCTTTGAAATATCTGTAAAGATAATATACTTGACACCTATCTCGGCCATTTCTTCAGCAAGCTTAACATAGTGAACCTGTGACGAATCGAGCCATCCCTCAACTGCAACCATCTCATTGATTGCATCAATCCCAACAGCAATTTTATCACCGTATTCTTTTACAGCATCTTTTACTATCTGAGGATTTTTAAGTGCAATTGAGCCGAGAATTACTCTTGAGATTCCTTTTTGAATGTAATACTCAACTGTATCAAGGCTTCTTATTCCGCCGCCAAGTTCAACCTTAAGCTTTGTATTCTTAGCTATATCAGTAAAAATATCAGTATTTACAGGTTTTCCTTCCTTTGCTCCGTCCAGGTCTACAGTATGTATCCATGATGCGCCTGCATCCTCAAAGCTTCTGGCTGTCTCCATATAATCTGCAGCGACCTTTTCGACAGTATTGAAGTCACCTTTGAAAAGTCTTACACAGTTTCCGTCTTTAATATCTATTGCCGGTAATATAATCATTTAATAAGTCCTCCGAAATTTTTTAATATCTGAAGTCCCGTGCTTCCACTTTTTTCAGGATGAAACTGTGCTCCGTAAACATTTCCGCCGTCATAGACAAGTGCCGGAATCCTGTCAGCGTATTCACAGTATGCAGATATATTTTTATCATCGCAGAAGACCTGATAAGAATGAACAAAATAAACATATTCATCATCAGACAATCCGTTCAGCAAAGGACATTCGTTTAACTTTTCAAGTCTGTTCCATCCCATGTGAGGAATATTGAGTCCCGGTGCTATAATCTCATCTACTTTTCCCTCTATAAGTCCAAGTCCGTCACATTCCTCAAATTCATAACCTTTTTCAAATATCATCTGCATTCCAAGGCATATTCCAAGAAAAGGTTTTTGTTTTGCCTGTTCTTTTATTGTATCAATAAGCCCCGTATTTCCAAGCATATTCATTGCACTCGGAAAGGCTCCTACACCGGGAAGAATTATTGCATCTGCGTTTTCAATATCATTTTTGTCCCTTGTAAGGCGGCTTTCGAGTCCGAGGTAATCAAGTGCATTTTTTACACTGAATATATTTCCTGCTCCGTAATCAATTATTGAAATCATCAGAGAACTCCCTTCGTTGACAATGTTTTTCTGTTTTTGTCCTCGGCAACAGCCATTTTAAGCGCATGAGCCACTGCCTTAAAAACTGCCTCACATTTATGATGATCATTTGTACCATAAAGCATATCTGTATGAAGTGTTATTCCGGCATTAAATGCAAATGCTCTGAAAAATTCCTCTGTAAGGCATGCATCATAATTTCCGATACTCTGATTTGTAAATTCGCCTTTAAATACAATAAACGGACGATTGCTTATATCAAGTGAACAGAATGCAAGTGCTTCGTCCATAGGGATATATGCGGAACCGTATCTTACGATTCCGCTCTTGTTTCCAAGTGCAGCAGCAAGCGCCTGTCCCAGAACTATTCCTGTATCCTCAACTGTATGATGACCGTCAACATACAGATCTCCCTTTGCTTTTATGTCCATACTTATACAGCTGTGAACCGAAAGCGCTGTAAGCATATGATCAAAGAAACCTATTCCGGTGTCGACAGAGGCCTTGCCCTGACCGTCAAGAGTTATGGTAACCTTTATTTGTGTTTCGCCTGTTGAACGTTCTACAGTTGCTGTACGCATCTTTCCATAACCTCCATCAGTATTCTGTTTTCTTCATCTGTACCTGCCGTAATTCTTAAATATCCGTTGAATTTTCTTATTGCTATAGAATTTTCAAGCATAAAGTTATAAATCTTTTCGTACTTATCTGTTTTTATAAATATGAAATTTGTTTTTGTAGGATAAATGCATTCAAAGTATTTGTATTTGTTCTGAAAATCAACAAATGAATTATATAGTTCTTTTGTGTTTTTAATTATTTTCGCTCTGTTTTCCTGAAGATATTCCTTTTCAGAGAGGATATCGGTTACAATAGTCTGTGCAACAGAATCATTATTATATGGTGATTTTGCAGCCCTTATTGCATTTGTGATTGTTTTGCATGAAACCGCAAATCCGAATCTTACTGCTGCCATGCCTATTGCCTTTGAGCATGTCTTTAGAATTATGAGATTTGAGTATTTTGAAACATCATTGAGAATGCTCTGGTCCCAGAAATCCATATATGCTTCATCCAGAATCACAAGACAGTCATCAAGTGAATCTATTATCTTTTTTACTGAATTTTTATCGAGACCTATTGAAGTCGGATTGCATGGATTTGAAAAGATAAGTCCCCTTGCGTTATTTTCTTTGCAAAAATCAATAAGCTTGTCAGGATTTATTGTAAGGTCTTCTTCCTTCTGATATGTTTTTACATTTACTTCGTACAGTCTGCTGTAGAATTCGTACATTGAAAAATCATTAGCGACATTTACTATAGTATCTCCTGACTCAAAAAAACAGCTTGTGATTATACTTATAAGCTCATCAGAACCATTTCCGGCTGAAACAAAATCCGTTGGAATGTCATATAGCTCAGAAAAAGCCTTTATCGGTGCTTCTGCAAGACAGTCAGGGTATCTGTTAAAATCAAGCTGTGAAATATCTTTACATATTTTTTCTTTAAGCTCTTCAGATAAATTAAAACAGCTCTCATTTGCATCAAGTCGTATATTGTACGTGCCCTCTATAGGATCATACGGAATCAGATTAACAAGCTTTTTATTCAGTTTATAGCTCATAGTAGGTTTCTGCCTTTCATAAAATTATTCAAATCTGACCTTTATTGCATTGGCATGAGCTGTAAGTCCCTCTTTTTCTGCAATAAGTACAATATCATCCTTTGCCTCACAAAGAGCGTCCCTTGTATAATAAATAAAGCTTGAACGTTTTATAAAGCTTGATACACCGAGAGGTGAGAAAAATCTTGCGGTACCGCTTGTAGGAAGAACATGATTAGGACCTGCATAATAATCTCCCAATGGCTCGGATGAATACTGACCAAGGAATACAGAACCTGCATTATCAAGTTTTCCTATATATTCAAGAGGATTTTCCATCAGAACTTCAAGGTGCTCAGGAGCAATGTCATTTGCAAGCTTGACTGCATAATCTGTATCGTCGCATATTATTGCAGCACCAAAATCCGAAAGCGATTTTTCAATTATTTCTTTTCTTGACAGATCACTAACCTGACGTTCAATCTCAGCAATTGTCCTGTCAGCAAGCTCTTCACATGTTGTAACAAGTATTGACGATGCAAGAGTGTCATGCTCCGCCTGTGACATCATGTCTGCGGCAACATATGCAGGATTTGCTGTTTTGTCGGCAAGAACGAGTATTTCACTAGGGCCTGCAATCATATCAATATCAACTGTTCCGTATAAAAGTTTTTTAGCAGTTGCAACAAAAATATTTCCTGGTCCTACAATCTTATCAACCTTAGGAATTTCCTCTGTTCCGTATGCAAGTGATGCAATAGCCTGTGCGCCGCCTGACAGGAATACTCTGTCTACGCCACATAACGCAGCTGCTACAAGGATATCCTTGTTAGGTGTTCCGTCCTTTAAAGGCGGTGTTACCATAATTATTTCCCCTACACCTGCAATTTTAGCAGGAATGGCGTTCATGAGAACGCTTGAAGGATATGCAGCTGTACCGCCCGGAACATAAAGGCCTACCTTGGCAAGTCCTCTTACTCTCTGTCCGAGAATTACACCGTTTTCTTTGGAATCAATAAAACTCTGCTGTTTTTGTCTGTTGTGGAAATCAGATATATTTTCAATTGCATTAAGAAGTGCGTTTACAAATTCTTCATCAGCTTCTCCAAGTGCGTCGTTTATAACGTCTCTCGGTACTTCATAATACTGAGGGATACTTCCGTCAAATTTTAAAGTATATTTTTTTACAGCTTCATCACCGTTTTTACGTACATCATCTATTATTTCACTTACTACTTCCGTAACTTTTTTATCTGTTTCTATATTTCTGTCACTGAGTTCCTTAAGAAACTCAAGCTCGTCTTTACCGTTAGCTTTTACTTTTTTTATCATTTCAAACAGTCCTTCCTGACAATGGTTTATGATATTTTAGATTCTATTTTTTCAATTAAAGCTTCTATTTCCCTCTGGCGCATTTTAAGACTTACAGTGTTCACAATAAGTCTTGCAGCAATAGGTGCTATATCTTCTATTACTTCCAGTCCATTTTCCTTAAGCGTTGTACCTGTTTCTACAATATCTACTATACCATCTGACAGCTCAAGAAGCGGTGCAAGCTCAACAGAACCTTCTATTTTAACTATTTCGACATCCATACCCTTTGCTTCAAAAAAAGTTCTTGCAACGTTAGGATATTTTGTGGCAATTGTCTTTATTCCGAAGCCCTCATAAAAATTTATACCTTTTTTAGCCGCAAGTGCAAATTTACATTTTCCGAATCCAAGATTAACTATTTCAAAAAATTTACCCGGCATTTCCATGATGGTATCTTTACCTACAACGCCCATATCACATACGCCTCTGTCTACATATGTAATTACATCCGCAGCCTTTGCAAGTACAACCTCAAGATTTGCATCAGGAATGCTGAGTATAAGCTTTCTTCCTTTTTCACGGACTGCAGTACAGTCAAATCCAAGACTTTCAAGTAATCCTACAGTATCCTTTTCGAGACGTCCCTTTGTTAAAGCTATTCTTAATGGCTTAGGCATTTATAAACACGTTCCTTTCAATCGGTTAATTCAAAGTAATTAAAGTTCTTTTATTTCATCGCATACTGTAATTATTTTTTGTATTTTTAATTCGGCAGCATATTTTTTTACCCTTTCAAGATCGTCAAATACCGCTACCTCTACAGTTTTACCGGATTCACGAAGATTTTTTGCAGTCAGGACAGCTTCCATTTCATAGCCTTTATAAGGATAAACAATAATGTCTGTAATTTTACTCTGAGCTTTCTCGTTTTTCATTTTTACCTTTGTAACCGCATCAACATTAACTGCAAAACCTGTAGCCGGTACGTCATATCCGAACTCAGCTATCAGCTTATCGTATCTTCCTCCTGAAAGTACAGGTTCTCCGTACCCTTCTATGTATCCCTTAAGAATAACTCCGGTGTAATAATCCGTTCTGTTTACAATACCGAGATCAACTGTTATTTTACCGTTATGACTAAGCTTTGAAACATCCTTATAAAGGTCCTTCAGGCGGTTTAGAATACTGTCGGTTCTTTCATCTGAAAACAACTGTGCTGCCTTTTCAAATACTTCTTCGCCTCCGAACAGTCTCGGAAGCATTTTCAGGGCTTTTGTAACATCTGTATCGCCTATTTCATCAAGCATATCATTAAGTGCCGGATAATTTTTAAGCTCTATAAAGTTTCTTATTGTTTCCTGCTTATCGTCGTCAACGTTAAGCTGATTCATAAGCTCCTTGAAGAAACCGATATCTCCTATTTCAAGCGAAAAATCTCCTGAATTGCATTTTTCAAGAACCGCTACCGCTGATTCTATTACTTCGAGGTCCGCAATTTTAGAAGATGATCCTATAAGCTCGATGCCTGCCTGGACTACCTGGTCACTTCTTCCTCTCATAAGAGGGCTTATATTGTATGCACACTGATTGTAGCATAATCTTAACGGTAAAGAAGCTTCTTTAAGGCGTGTTGCCACAACTCTTGCAATAGGCATTGTGGACTCAGGACGCAGAACAAGAAGTCTTCCCTTTCTGTCAACCAGTTTATATAAATCTTCCTGCTGGAAATGTCGTGAATTTAAATTAAAAACATCAAAGAATTCGAGTCCGGGAGTTATTATTTCACTGTAGCCTCTGCTCTGAAACAACTCTGATATTGTTTTCTCTACAGTTCTTCTCATAATACATTCTTTAAATAAAATATCGTTTGTGCCTTCCGGTGTAATTAAATCATAATTTTTCATTTAAATCCTCATTTCCTAATAGTTATTTAAGTAAATTCACTTTAGTCTGCTACTATGATAACATAGTGTTGATAAAAAGTCAATATGTATGATAATATTCAGACACTTTCTTTTTTATTTTTTTTCCTGACCTTTATTGATGAAGCAATCATACAGATAATTGCAGTCAGTACCGTTCCTGATAAAAATCCTGTAAAATCAATTACAACATCCCTTACACTTGAACCTCTTCCGGTATATATCTGTATAAATTCATCAATAACCGCTATAATAAGTGCAAGTGACAGCATATTATAAATATCCTGAATTTTCAGCCTCTTGTTTACCATATTAACAATCATTATTACAACGCCAAGACATGCAAACTCAAAAAAGTGTGCACATTTTCTAAGATTTACTGTAATAAAGACAACCAAAGGATTATCACCCGATAACAGTGCTGCCAGTCTGTCAACAAATATCTCTTTTATATGATTGCTTTTTGATAATGATACAGTCTGATTATCAAAGGAATTTGACCATATAAAAAACAGTATAAGTGTAGTCAAAATATACAACACAATTTTATTTTGTCTCTTCATTCTATCCATCTCCGATTTGTGTTTTATCTCTGTCTGTATTATATAAATAAATTTCCATATACATTTAATTATAGCATTGATTTAATAAATCATCAAGCAAAAATTTAAAACTGACTTATATTTTATACTATTATAGTAAGTATAAAATATAAGTCAGTTAAATAATATTTTATTCAGGGTAAACAAATCTTTTGTTTTCTGAGAGCTCTTTTCTGTATTTTTTAATATAAAATTTTGCCATATTCAGATTTTGCTCAGAGTAATTTCCGCACTGTTCAGGCTCCGCACCCGGAATTCTGCATTCAAATCCTATAATAAAATCACACAGACTTATTACCAGATCATATACATCTTCAGAATCAAGTTCACCGAACATGATAAGATAACACCCTGTTCTGCATCCCATAGGTCCGAAATAAACAATATCATTCTTGTTTTCACTGTTTCTCAGATATGTTGCTGCAATATGCTCTATTGTATGCAGAGCCGGCATATCTATAACCGGTTCACGGTTTGGTGCTGTGATTCTCATATCAAATGTCGTCAGATTACAGTCCCCTCTTTTGTCCCTTCTTGAAACATAAAGTCCAGGATATAATTCCAAATGATTGATTGTAAAGCTTGCTATTCTTTTCATATTGATCTCCCCCTGTGTATAAATTTATTATAAACATTTCATAATTAAAAGTATATCATACGAGTAAAAAAAAGACAAGAATATATTTTTTTATAAATCTATATTTTTTGTACTAAATTCATTATTTTCAATAATTTCATCTTGATTTAATGTGTAATTTATGTTATAATAATTAAAAAGTGTTGCAAGTCTTTATTTTAACAATGATTTTGATATAGAGAGGGGATAATTCTTATATATGAATACAAAATAACAGGTCTGTTTGAATATACAAGACAAAAACCTGACTTGTTATCTGAAAAAATATAAAAAGGGATTTTACACCTATAGGGGGATTTATTATGCGTACAATCAAAGGAAAAATTATAGTTTCTATGGTGTCACTTATTACAGTAACATCATTATTACTGGCTGTATTCTCCAGTATTCTGAGTTATAAATCTGCTGTTGAATCTACAAAGTTCTCTTTTAACAGTATGTCAGATTTATTTTCGCAGCGTATTCAGTGGCAGTTTGATGCTTATACCAACATCGCAATTGATACAGGTTATATTGCAAAATTATCAAGTGTAATTATAACAGAGGAGGATAAACTAAAGATAATAAAGGAAAAGGTTGATATTTACAATTTCTCTGAAGGAGGTTTTGCATACAGAGACGGCAGAAGTCCTGATGGAACCAATTATTCCGATACAGAGTTTTTCAAAGCAGCAATGCGTGGAGAAACATATATCATGAAGCCTACTTTGTCTAAAGATACAGGCGAACTTGAAATGCTCTTTTCAGCTCCTATCTGGGATAAAGGACTTATGAACACTACTCCTGTAGGAGCTGTATTCTTTTCACCAGACTCTGATCTTTTTAATGATATCATGCGTTCAGTTAAAATCAGCGAAAACAGCGCTTCATATGTACTTGACAGAGACGGAAATACAATTGCAGATGTTGATACAGATCTTGTCAGGAATGGTGAGAACATAGAAGAACTCGCAAAAAAAGATAAGGAATATGCTTCTCTTGCAAAAGTTCACGTTAA
The DNA here is from genome assembly GCA_023458875.1 of Bacillota bacterium. Lineage (GTDB taxonomy): Bacteria > Bacillota > Clostridia > Oscillospirales > Ruminococcaceae > HUN007. The sequence continues at coordinate 47,701 of JAEWXO010000008.1, forward strand.
TATACGAAACGGAGAACACGGCTTCGATACTTATAAACTTAAAGGAGTTAAAAAATACATAT
>JAEWXO010000009.1 GCA_023458875.1 Bacillota bacterium
TGTAGGGAACGCATTTATGCGTTCCGTTATGCTACGTGGTTTGTCGATTAAAAGCTATTTTATACTGTGAGAACCCTTGAATTTTCAAGATGTGAAATTATTTTTGATGTGCGAAGTTTGAGTTATTATTCATAAAAGTAAAAAATCTTCCGCCACTTGTTTCCGTGATATCGATTTCTTTTATCGTTTTGCTCAATGTATTTCAAATTGTTTATGCAATTCAGATTAGTGAAAATATAGATGATTTGGAGTGGCTGCTTTATGTTTACCATTTAAATGTATTGATATTATCAGCGAGAGTAATTCAGCAGCATATGGTTCAGCAAGTTGAGATTTTTAAAAGCAGAACCATGGAAATGGAGGAACACAAAGGGTTTAAGAAGCTTTTGGCAAATTTTGATGACTTATCAAAATATACCGTTTTGATTTTTATTGCACTGTTTTTTATTATCGCAATTATTGAGATTATATTTGTTGTTACAGGTCAAGGAATAGATGCGCCTATCAAAGCCTTTACTGAAACAGCAGATTGGACATTTTCAAAACAAATTCCTCCACCGCCATTAGAATATGACGGACATTACCTTTGTACTATAGCAGCCGGAGGACATAAAAGAATTGTTAAACCATTATGCTTAGGAACACGTAGAGGAGAAACAATAGTTGTCAATCGGCAGCTTTGTATCGCCAACGCTTTTGAAGAAACAATACAGGAAAAATTCCCGTTGTTTCATAAGAAAATTCGTCATACATATGATACGTATGGATATCCTTTGTCAAGATTGATAACAAATGCATATAGGGCAGATGTTTTATACTTCATAAAGTATAAAAAAACTAATGGAGAAATATGGTCGGCGATGATAAGAATAATAGGAATCCGGCCTAAAAAAATAAAAAATGCTGTCAGGAGCCATAAAGCAAGTGTTATTAATGCCAAGTAAACCGATGCTCTGAAACAAAGAATATACCTGAGACTTTTGTCGCAAGCATTTTACTTGAATTATCTTCGGTCGAGGTACTTCTCAAATGCTTTCAACACATTAAGCAACGATTCCGGCAGACGCTTATAACATTCTTCCTTCAGTTCGTCAGAAACACCATAGAAGCCTTCCGCAATGCTGCCAGCAATAGCCGTCAGCGTGTCGCAGTCACCGCCGAGGGATACTGCAGTACGGATAACATCCTCAAAGCTGTCTCCCTCCAGGAAAGCCGTAATGGCCTCCGGCACGGTTTCCATACAGGTTTCTGTATGAAAATATCCTGGTCTGATTTCATCGCAGGTACGATTAATATCATAACCAAATTCATGTTCAGTATATTCCTTTATTTCCGCTTTGCTGTGCCCTGTCCTTGCCAGGAAAATAGCACTGGCGGTTGCTTCAGCACCCCTGATTCCTTCCGGATGATTGTGGGTAACTTCAGCTGAAAGTCTTGCTGCGTGTCTGACTACACCGATATCGTTATATAACCACGCCACCGAGGAAACACGCATTGCAGAGCCGTTGCCAAAACTGTTATAAGCCTGGCACTCAGGATTAAGAAGCCATTGGCGAAACATTCCTCCGTACTCGGCATTCGGGTACATCTTTCCAAACTGACGCATACGACTAGCAAGAATACGCAAAATGCAATCATCCGAGGCGCCAGGCTGTGCATCAAGAAAAGTCAGACCAACAGCCAAAGTCATTACAGTATCATCTGTATAGGTAGATTTTCCGGAGAACAAAGGAAAGTCTTTGCTCTTGTTACCACGGTCAAATTCATAAGGGCTTCCGATGATGTCACCCAGGATTGCTCCAATCATATTTTTCCACCTCGTTTCTTATAATCTGCATCAATCTTCTTTTTCCAGTCAGCAGACAATGGTGCTTCACACGATCTTACCATTGTAATCGCCTTACTGATAACCTCATAGTTGAGAGCAGTTCCAACATCATCACAATGATAGTTGGCAGCCATAGTTTTATCTATGCCAAATTTTCCGGCTTCTGCTGCTGGGTCAATATTTGCGCCAAGGAAAAGGAACTCCCAGACATAACGCTCTTTCTGGCGTTCAATCATATGGCGGACCTTGTCGTAGGTGTAACGGTGGCTGGCATTTTCCATACCATCAGTAGTGATGATAAAGAGTGTCTTTTCCGGCACATCTTCATTTCTGGCATACTTATGTGCATTCCCGATATGGCGGATTGCGCCACCGACAGCATCCAGAAGTGCTGTACAACCACGTACAAAATATTCCTTATCAGTAAAGCCTGGTACATCTGCAATGGCAACGCGGTCATGAATAACCTCTGTTTCGTTGTCAAACAGCACCGTGGATACTACGGCATCACCCGGTTCCTTACGCTGCTTTTCCAACATGGAGTTGAAACCTCCGATAGTGTCCTTTTCCAGTCCCGACATGGAACCACTGCAGTCCAAGATAAATACAAGTTCAGTCATTTTGAAATCCTCCTGTTTTTTTATTGTGATTTCATTATAGGTCAGACAGGAGAATGAATGGTCGCATAGTATGCGACATTTTTATGCGCCGATAAGTGGCTGGTCAAAAGCAAACAGAACCTCATTCAATTCAAAAACATTGTAGTTTCTGTTCACAAGAAAATACTCTACAATTACATCAAACTTGCTGCTGTGGGAAAGAGCAAATCCTGCCTGACCAATAAAGTCCTTTGTTTCATTAACATCTAATTCCAGTGCAAAGGCAAAAGCCAGTGCCGTTGTTTTGGATGGCTTGTAATCCATATTATTCCGGATTTTTGAAAACAGTTTTCTATCCACATTGGCCCTTTTATAGATTTCAGAGTCTTTCTTTCCGGTGCGGTCTATAAGCTGCAGGAGTGTTTCAGAAAAACCTGTATCCAGATCTTTCAACAACTGCCCCCAATCACCGGAGTACACCGGAACCACTGCCTTAACAGACATATCAAGGCACCCTTTTAATTCCTTTGAAGGGCAAATATCCTTATGGATTGGGTTGCTCCGTTTCAGCCGTTCTCTTGTCAGCCTTGTTTCAAGGTGGGGGCCATCAGCCCGTTCCGTTCCATATTCGTCAATCGTTTTGCTGCGGATATAATTTTCGTCAATGAAGCTGCTGACGGATTTGAACAGTTTCTCAGACAGTGCGAAGGCATCCCTGCCAAACACAACCAGGTAAATCTGCATTTCATTTTCCAAAAGGAAAGTGCTGATTTCACGGACAGCTATTTGCAGAGCGAGAGGTTTAGGAAATCCATAATTCCCTGTGGCTATCAAAGGAAATGCGATGGACTCGCACTCATGCTCTTTAGCTAAGGCCAGGGACTTCCTGTAACACGAAGATAAAATATGCTCCTCTCCGTGATTGCCATCCTTCCAGATAGGGCCTACTGTATGGATAATATACTTTGTATCCAACCCGAACCCCGGTGTAATAACTGCATCACCGAAATCAATGCAACCGATTTTCTGTCTTTCTACAAGCAACTCATGTCCGGCTTTTTTATGTATTCCGCTGTCAACGCCGGAGCCGATGACAGGGCCCGGATTTGCCGTGTTCACCACTGCATCCACCTGCATATTTACAATATCATTCCGTACTATTTCAAAAGGCATAGGCGACCTTCTTGTTTATCCCTCACGTTTAATCATATATCCACTGCACCTATCCGCAATCGTTGTTAGTTCTAACACAAATAAGATAATTTATTATATCACGCAAATCTTAAATTTACAATATACGCACAGGAAGTGACGATTGTTTTTTTGCAACACCATACGTCGTAATTCATGACGGCAGCCTGCGTAAGAATATTCTCATTAAAGGTTAATAAATATACTTGGGAAATGTATTTCAGGTTCAGGACTTATCGTCGTATTTAGCCTTCGTGCGATATAAGTAATGTTGTACTTATAACGTCTGGTATTGGAATTTATTAATATGCACAAAATATAGCGTAAATTTTAGTAGTATATTAATGTAAAGAATTATTGACATCATGTATAATATGTGTTACAATATGTTTATAAAAATTAACACACAGGAGGATTATTATGTCATATCATGAAAAACGAGCTTTTTTAGGTTTAGGGACGTTATTATTAGTTGTTGTAAGTTATTGTATTTATGCTTTTAGTTCTTACGCAAACGGAAATACCCAAAATGATAACATTAAGTTTTGGGCAGGGGCTATTTTGTTATTTATTGCAGTCGGAGTAATTATTACCGTAATTACAGAAATTATACTTTATATTAGGGAGTATTTAAAGATTTCAGCTGACAAAAATCTATCTAAAGCATCTGTAACACAAAAAATGAAAACAATATCCAACCCTGATGAAATGGATAAGCTTATTGAACTTAAAACCTCAAAAATCAGCTATGAATTCACTGGAATTGGGTTTGTTTCTGCGATGATACTTGTTCTTATTGGGTTTTCAGCTTCTGTAATGATCAATATTATATTCCTTTCTATGTGTGTCGGAAGCTTTATTGAAGGAATCGCAGTAATCTATTATTACAAAGTTGGAGTTTCAAATGAATAAAAAATTAATTGTTAAAAACAAGATAAGGACACTGCGATTTTTTGCGGACGAAATGACACAACAAGAACTTGCAGAACGGATTGGTTCGTCAAGGCAGACAATAATAGCAATTGAATCTGAAAAATATTCGCCATCCTTGGAAATGGCATTTCGTATAGCTGATGTATTTGGAGTAACTATTAATGAAGTTTTTGAAGTTGAAAAAAACTCTGAAGAGAATGAGCAAAAGTAACTTCATTTTTTATTATAAAGGAGAATGATTATGGAAACAAAAGTATCAGCACTTGTGATAGTATATTCATATCATCACAACAACACAGAAAAAATTGCAGATGTAATTGCGAATACACTTGGAGCAGATGTTAAACATCCGGATGAAATTACAGGAGAGGATACTGGTAGCTATAATTTAATAGGATTTGGAGCAGGTATTGATAGCGGTAAGCATTATGCACCTTTGATTGGAATTGTAAAGGCTCTTCCTGATGTTAAAGATAAAAAAGCATTTATCTTTTCAACCAGTGGTATTTACGGTAAGAAAAAGATGCTAAAAGATCATAGTGCATTAAGAGATATTCTCATTGCAAAGGGCTACGTAATTATTGATGAATTCAGCTGTGCGGGGTTCAATACAAACAGCATATTGAAAACCTTTGGTGGAATGAATAAAGGGAAACCTAATGCTGATGATTTTAAAAGAGCAGAGGATTTTGCTTTAAAACTAATGTAAAATACTCAAACTTCGCAGTTAATAAACTGCGTGTGCATCTTGAAAATTCAATTGATAGATAAAAAAAATATAGTATGTAGTCTCCAAAAATGTTATAATGTAAGTGATAACAAAACATTAATAAATCACAAAGGAGATTACATACTATGTCAAAAATTATAACACAGAAAGCAGAAGAAAACAAGCAGATTTCAGAAAGAATTAAAAGCTTTATGAAAAGATTTGAAGTTTCATC
>JAEWXO010000010.1 GCA_023458875.1 Bacillota bacterium
GATAGAAATAATAGTAATGCAAAGGTCAACTGGCAATTTTCTACTAAAGATGCTCGTGTTAAATTGATTTCACTATATCCTGATTTGGATAACATTTAGTTTATATATGGATATGTCAGTACACTAGTATCCTTTCCGTCTTTCAGTTGATAAATGCCTATGGAATCATCTTTTCCGTGAAGCAGAATAGCCTCCCTTGATGGCTCATTTTTTTCAAGAGAAGCAGTGTGTTCCTGTATTGCCTGAATTTTCTCCCAATCCTGAGTTTCTATCCCGAAAATGCCTTTATGGTTTTCAATTTCAAAACGTTCATTTGCCTGTCCCTCTGTATTGTCCTCATAGAGAAGAAATACCGACGCAACCTCATTATCGAAAAACTCAAGTGCTTTTTCTTCTGTCAGCGGTAAAAACTCATTGCTTGTATATCCAAAATCATTTCTGTCCGCAATAGAAATATTTTCGTCAGGAAGCTTTCCAGTATAGGCTATTTCTGCTTTCATATCTTGCTGTACCGATTCAGCAACAGCATTTTCAATGTCTTTTTCAATTTCAAGCTGTTTTTCAATAACCCTGTTAGCAAACAAATTAATAAGCCCAGGGTGCTCATTCAAATGATAATCAAGCGTTTTTATCATAAATATTTCAGAAAGCCCGTTGCATTCATTCTTTGCCCAATCCTTTGTCTTTTCAGAAAAACGTCCGTCCCAGTCACTCGCAACAACTCTTGTGGCGGTGACATGAGCAATACGGTCAAGCGGATATTTCTGCATAACTGATTCCAGAGCAGACTTTGTATCAAGCCTGTTATCCTTATAATTATTCGCAATCGCCTTATCTATGGCTTTTGAACAAGTACAGTTTTCCTTATGGCTGTCACGGTATAGCTGAATTTCATTTTTATCGTTCGCAACAGCATAGTCGTTTTTGTATAGCGGAATATCAAAGTGATTTATTTTCGGGCGGTCAGCTTCAGCCTTGTCAAGCATGATTTCAAGCTGTGGAATAATTACGCTTGCCGCAAGCTTTTCCTTGCAAAAATCAATTATATCCTCCCTCGTGCCAGTGTGAAGAGTGCCGCCTGTGGAAACCTCTTTAAGAATAAATTTATCTTCAAAATGCGGATGAAATTCAACTGAAACCTTTGGTTCGGGAAAACTATCTGCAATTTTATCCTGTTCCAAAGACTTAACAGCTGATTTATAGCTGTCCATATCAGCCTTTGAAATAGTAAGAGTTGTCTTATCTCCATCGGTTCTTCCGCTGAATTTTACACCCTGTTCATCAAGAATACTCGCAACAGCAAGTGCCTTTTCCGTCGAAAGCTTGACAAAGCTTTTATCTGAAATAGCTTTATACGGCGTGTTGCCAATAATATCAGGCTTTTTCATTTCTGCCTGTGACTGCTCCTGTTTTGGCTCTGCTTTATCTTTTCCCATAGCCTCAGCAACCGCATTTTTATAATCAGGTACGTTCTTTTCACTAACAGTAATGGTCGTTTTATCGCCATTAATACGCCCGCTGAACGGTATATTTTGACCTGTCAGATAATCAGCAACCTTTTCTGCTGTGCTTGATTTCAGACGAAAATACTGCTTATCCTCAATAGAAGAAAAAGCAGTATTGCCAATAATATTTGATTTTTCAGGCTTTTCAGCAATTTGTTCCTGCGCCTTTTCAAGTCCAAGAAGCTTATCACTAATTTGGTTTATGAGTTCCGAAGCTGTTGAACGAATTGTTTCAAGAGAGGATTTCAGTTCGGGCAATTCTTTTCCTGAGCCCCATGCGGCAACATAACCAAAGCTGTAATCCGAAGTGTCGATTCCGAAGTGCTGACAGACAGTATAAGCGATACTTTCCGCTTCAACTTCTTCTGTATTTCTGTCTTTCGGCTTATCAATATCGGACTTTTTCAAATCCTTGTCATGAAGTTTAGCGTGAGCAATTTCATGAACGGTCGTCTTAATTGTCTGAACCTCTGACATACCCTCATTAATGGTAATGCTTTTATCAGCATGGCTGAAAAATCCTTTTGCAGTACCATCTATCGGCTTAAACTGAATGGGAACAGGGGAGATTTCCTTAAGGGTATCGAAGAATTTCTCATAATCCTTGACTTCTCCCTGCAATTCGTCAGCACCAAGTGTCGGCAATTCCTTTCCGCTTGTCTGGGATACATCAAAAACCGAAACTACCTTGAAAGCAGGGATTTTTATTTCAACCTCATCAATTTCAGGCTTGCCATTTTCGTCGAGAATAGGCAGCTTTGTATCAGGGTCAAGCTTTTCCTGTTCTTTTTTGATTGTATACGGTGCAGGGGCAAAAATCTGTATACCTTTTTCGCCCTTGTTTACGTTACGCTCAAACTTGTTTTTCCAAGAATTAAAGCCTGCTACCAGTGAGGCATCAGGTTTTTGAAGTGCTATAAGCATGGTATTATTGAAGCTATAACTGTGGAATTTCGACATCGTGTTAAGGTATTCTTTGAATTTGTCGCCCTCAAAAAGCTCCATAATACCTTTTTCAAGTTTATCTGTGATTTCTTTTGTTTTGTCCTGTGAGGACATTTTTTCTATATCGGGCATTATATTTTTCCTTTCTGGTTGAAAATTTGAGTATGGCATGGTAAAATGAAGCAAGATTATTTATATTGACAAGGAGTGAATTTTGAATGAAAGTGTTGTTGTTTTTAGCAAAAGGATTTGAAACCATGGAGTTTAGCGCATTTGTTGATGTGATGGGTTGGGCAAGAAACGATTATGGCGTAGATATACAAGTAGAAACATGCGGATTTACTAAAACTGTTGTGAGCACCTTTAATGTGCCAGTTATTGTAGATAAACTGATAGACGAAATTTCTGTTGATGAGTATGATGCGCTTACCATTCCTGGAGGTTTTGAAGAATTCGGGTTTTATGAAGAAGCTTATGATGAAAGATTTTTAGAAATAATCCGCCAATTCGACCAACAAGATAAGGTAATTGCTACAATTTGTGTAGCAGCTTTGCCCCTTGGGAAGAGTGGTATCTTATCAAAAAGAAAAGCTACTACATATCATTTAAGAGATTCATATAGACAAAAACAGTTGTCGGCATTTGGAGTAAATGTCGTAAATGAGCCAATCGTTATTGACAATAACGTTATTACATCATATTGCCCTGAAACTGCATCAGGTGTTGCTTTTGAGCTATTAAAGAAATTGACCAATGAAGATCAAATGAAAATAGTCAAAGAAGCAATGGGATTTTAATTGTGTTGTAAATATAAATCAAATAGTGAGTATAACGTAAGCGATATATCCGTATACGTTGAAAGTTGAAAAAAAGCGAAAAACACCACCAGATGTAATTCGCTTATCAATTATTTTACGGATTTATTCTTACAATATTCCGGAATCTTATCACTCCACGGT
>JAEWXO010000011.1 GCA_023458875.1 Bacillota bacterium
AGAACAGCACTTCTATTAGTGGAATACACAAGATATTATCAACGTCTTAAATGGGAAAACTAAAATTTCTGTTGAAAACTCAGAAATTTTCATTCAGGACTTTTCAAAGTCCTGAACAGTTACAATATTTTTTTGTAATTCCAGATTACATTTACTATAATACTATATTTTTTTTTTTTGTCAATACAAGTTAATTAAATACTACATATACAACAATTATTATTTATTTTTTTCAATATACTATGTTAATTTAAGAAATTTTAGTACATATTGATAATATATCTTTTTTTCAAAGATTTAACATAATTTTGAATCTATAAAATTAATACATTTATAAGATTATATATGTCATAAATATTATATTACAACAATACTCTATGCTTATTTATGTTAAATTTTTTTAGAGGAAAAACCGTAAAATTCTGGCAACAGTTCTAAACCACCTTCAAGCGATGTTCCAAAGAAACCTGAAATTTGTTTTGAGTGATACATGTCCTAAATAATTACAAAAAAATTATATATAATTATGTTGTAATTATTTCAATAATGGTATATAATTAATATATCTATTATTAATAATGGCTGTAATTACTCAGTTTATTTTTAATAAAATCTTTTTAAACAAGGAGTTTTAATTATATGTACAACAATCTTATGGACTCTATCGGATTTCTCGCTAATTCAGACCCTGAAGTTGCTGATGCAATGAACAAGGAGCTTTCACGTCAAAGAAGAAATCTTGAACTGATAGCAAGTGAAAACATCGTTACCCCTGAGGTAATGGCTGCTATGGGCTCGGTTCTTACAAACAAATATGCTGAGGGCTATCCTGGCAAACGTTATTACGGCGGATGTGAATGTGTAGATATAGTTGAAAACATTGCAATTGAAAGAGCAAAAAAATTATTCGGTTCAGACTTTGCAAATGTACAAGCTCATTCAGGAGCTCAGGCTAATACGGCTGTATATTTTGCACTTCTTGAACCTGGCGATACAGTTCTGGGAATGAGCCTTGCACACGGCGGACATCTTACACATGGCTCACCTGTAAATTTGTCAGGAAAATATTTTAACTTCATTTCATACGGTCTTGGTGATGACGGTCGTATTGACTATGAAAAGCTTGAAGAACTCGCAAAAGAAAACAAACCAAAACTTATAGTTGCAGGTGCAAGCGCATATCCGAGAGCAATTGACTTTGAAAGAATTTCAGCAATTGCAAAGTCAGTAAATGCTTTATTTATGGTTGACATGGCTCACATAGCAGGTCTTGTTGCAGCAGGTCTTCATCAGTCACCTGTTCCTTATGCTGACATTGTTACTTCTACTACACATAAGACATTAAGAGGGCCAAGAGGCGGTCTTATACTTACAAACGACGAAGAACTTTCAAAGAAGATAAACAAGGCTATCTTCCCTGGAACACAGGGTGGCCCGCTTATGCACGTGATCTCATCAAAGGCTGTATGCTTTGGAGAAGCGCTGAAGGACAGCTTCAAAGAATATCAGAAACAGGTTGTTAAAAACGCTGCTGTGCTTGCTGCGTCACTCGTTGAAAAAGGCTTCAATCTTGTTTCAGGCGGAACAGACAATCACCTTATGCTTGTTGATCTTCAGCCATTCAATATAACAGGAAAAGAGCTTGAACACAGACTTGACGAAGTATATATCACAGTAAACAAGAACGCTATACCAAACGACCCACAAAGTCCTTTTGTAACAAGTGGTGTAAGAATAGGCACACCTGCTGTAACAAGCAGAGGATTAAAAGAAGACGATATGAAAAAAATTGCTGAATTTATTTATCTTACTGCTACAGACTTTGAAAACAGTGCTGATAAAATCAGAGCAGGCGTTAATGAAATCTGCAATAAATATCCGCTTTACGAGTAATAAATAATCACACGGCATTCTAACCGTATTTTCAGGGACTGTCCTAATAAAGTCCCTGAATAATTTTTTATTATGGGGGATGTAATTTATGATGTATGAATATGAAAATCTAAAATATGAAATACACGATAAAGGAGTAACAATCGCAGGGGTTTTAGACAATTGTTTTTCTTCATTACAGATTCCGGAAACAATAAACAATAAGCCTGTCCGCAAAATAGGCTTCAGAGCATTTGCAGGCAGGAGCAACAATGACAGCTGTAAGCTTATGAGCTCTATTGAACTGCCTTATGGCCTTATGGAAATTGCAGGCGGGGCATTTGCTGCATGTATAAGTCTTGAAAAAATATCACTTTCATCTACTGTTGTTCAGATTGACGGAAGCGCATTTTACAACTGTAAAAGCCTGAGTGAAGTTGAAATATCCGATTCGGTTGTTTCAATTTCAGAAACGGCCTTTGAAAACTGTATGAATTTAAAAGGAATAACAATTGTTCATTATGAAAAAACTCCAAGAAAATCAGGATTTTTTCCGAATTTGTTTTCCGGAGGAGACTCACATGCTGCCCGTCCGGCAGAAACGGGAAAAACGTTTGTATATATCCCGAAGGATGAATCGGGACTTTACGGTGACTATGTAAGGATATGCGGCAAATACTTTTCATGGGAAAAATACGATTCACTTTTTTCATTACCTCTTCCGCTTTCAGGAAAAATTAAAATTGCACTGTTCAGATTACAGAATCCTTATGACCTGAGTGATAAAGCACGGAATGAATATGAAACATACCTCAGATCATACCGTGACATGTGTATTGAAAATTATATAAAAGCAGATAATCTTGAAATGATAGTAAAGTTCGGAAGCATTGATATGATTAACCGCGAAATGATAAACGAATATATTATAACTGCAAAAATAACCGGAAGCAACAACGTTCTTCTATACCTGGTATCATACCGGTATAAAAAAATAACCAATCCAAAGCACGAATAATGCTTTTAAAATTCAATTATGGAGGTGTCTGGTTTGGCTTCACCGCTGGCAGACAGAATAAGACCCGAAACAACAGATGACGTCGTGGGACAAAGTCACCTTCTCGGAAAAAACAAGCCGCTCCGAAAAATAATCGAAAACGGCTCTATTCCAAATATGATATTCTACGGACCATCGGGAACAGGTAAAACGACTGTTGCTCAGATTATTGCAAACAGTACGCAAATGAACCTGTACAAGCTTAACGGTACTTCAGCATCTACCGGAGATATTAAAAGTATAATTGCCGAAATAAATACATTTTCCGCATGTAACGGAATACTGCTTTATCTTGATGAAATTCAGTATCTTAATAAAAAGCAACAGCAAAGTCTTCTTGAATATATCGAAAACGGCAAAATCACTCTTATTGCATCGACAACTGAAAATCCATATTTCGCTGTATTCAATGCACTTATAAGCCGTTCAACACTGTTTGAATTCAAGCCGGTAAATGCTGATGATATTTCACGGGCTGTAATACGTGCATACAAAATAATTGAGTCCGAAAACAACTACTCTATCCATCTGGAAAACGGGGTTATAGAGCATATTTCTAACACGTGCGGCGGAGATGTCAGAAAAGCTATAAACACTGCTGAGCTCAGCGTATTTTCAGGGGAACCTGCGCCTGACGGAATACACGTTATTCTTGATGATGTAAAGCTTCTGGCACAGCGCAGCAATATGAACTATGACAGAGACGGAACCCAGCACTATGATATTCTGTCTGCTTTTCAGAAGTCAATACGCGGTTCTGATGAAAACGCGGGACTTCATTATCTTGCAAGGCTTCTTGAAGCCGGGGACCTTATATCAATCGCAAGAAGACTTCTTGTAATTGCATCTGAAGATATTGGCCTTGCCTACCCGTCTGCAATATCAATTGTCAAGTCATGCGTAGACTCCGCTTTACAGCTGGGTCTTCCCGAAGCAAGAATTCCTCTCGCCCAGGCTGTTATTCTGCTCTGCACCTCTCCTAAGTCAAACAGTGCAATAACCGCTATTGATGAAGCTATAAGCGATTTAAGGTCATGCGAATCCGGTGAAATTCCGTCATATCTCAAGGACGGTCACTATTCATCTGCCGGATCACTTGGAAATGCTACCGGATACAAATATCCCCATATGTATGAAAACAGCTACGTAAAACAACAGTATCTTCCGGATAAAATAAAAGATAAAAAATATTATAAGTTCGGCTTAAACAAGCAGGAACAGACTGCACTTGCATACCGTAATAAAATCACTCAGAACTGAAATTACTTTCAATGTTTTTTCCTGATTCTTTTGTGGTATACCTCCAATGATCAATATGATTGCTGTTAATAAAATATTTAATGCTTTTGTTTCTTCCGTCATCGTCAAAAACATCAACTATTATAAGCTTTACTTTCATTTTTTCTGGTATCAACGCCTTTATATATACGCTTGCATGCTGCCCCACACGGACGTTTTCCTTCGGTTCAGCAAGCCCGGCAAGATTAGGTGCAAGCTCAATAAAAACTCCATAGCTTTCAACAGATCTGACTATTCCTGCGACCGTCTGACCTGCTTTGAACATTGCGGCGTTTTCCTCCCATGTGCCGAGAAGCTCTTTGTGTGTAAGATTGATTCTGGGATATTTTTTTTCTTTTTCAATGTCGCTTACTACAGCTTTAATATCCTGCGAAATATGAAATCTGTCCATAGGATGCGATATGCGTGATATCGATATTGCATCAATAGGGATCATGGACGGAATTCCGCAGCCAATATCAACAAAACAACCGAACTGCTCAATATGGGTTATTCTTGCCTGTATTATATCCCCCTTTGTTATATTGCTTATATAATTTACGTAGCACTCAATCTGGGCTGCTTTTCGTGACAGTACGGCTACTGAAGGATTCCCTGATTCATCAGTTTCAATTCTTAATACCTTAAAGCATACAGGCTTACTGACTCTTGAAATTAACGCAATATCTCTCGTTGAACCGTCATCTATTCCTATTGCACCATCGTTTCTGTAAATTATACCTTTTATGCATGGAAGATCAACTATAAGATTATGTTCATTATCACATATTACAGCGTAAGCCTCCACTATTCTGTCAACTTCAATCGCCTCAATAAGCCCGTCAATGCTTCTGATAGCTTTTTTATTTTCTGGTGTTTCAAACAGCATTCCTTCCGGATAATATTTCTTCATTTTAACCTCCCGATTTTTAATATATTTTTGTGTCAATAAATAATATGTAACGGGAAGTAATTATATACATTAAAAAAATAAAAAAGGTAACAGAATGAATATAGGATATACAGTCTGTTACCGGTTATTTATTATTTTTTATCCTTCTTTGAAACGGAACTAAGTACTACACTGATTATAATAAGTATCAAAGCAATAACTGCAACGATTATCGGAAGCTTTACATCTCTTGTATCTCCCGTTGCAGGAGCCATCAGCATAAAGCCAGCAAACGCCATCAGATTCAAATTCATCTCTCACCCTCCAGTCTGATTAATTAATCAATAACATTATAACATATATTGTGACATTTTAAAAGGAAAATATTTATATTTATAAAAATTTTAATTATTAAAAGTTACTATTGCAATGCAACTAAATTATATGTTATTATAAAAATAAGAACAATAAAAGGAAGGATAAAAATTGCTTAAAATTTTTGAATGGTTTATCTCAATTCTACCAAAGCCGATACGGAGGCTTTACCACAAATACGAAGACATCTGTCTCTATATTTATTTTGGTGCACTTACAACTTTTTTATCTTTAGCATCTCAATATCTGGCGGCATTTGCCATGACAAATTGGGGATACAATATAAATGACCCTGTTCCCAATACCATATGTACAACATTTTCATGGATAATTGCAGTTACATTTGCATTTTTTACAAACAAGACCTATGTATTTAAAAGCAAATCCTCTACAAAGGCTGAGTTTTTAAAACAGGCAGGAGCATTTTACGGAGCACGTGTCGTTACATATTTTCTTGAACTCGGAATCATGCTTCTGTTTGCCTCATGGCTCCTCTGGAATTATTATCTTGTAAAATTCGGAGCCCAGTTCCTTATTCTTCTTGGCAATTATATATTCAGCAAGCTTGTTGTATTCCGCAAGCCAAAAGAGGAATCGGATTCCGTCGCACAGAAATAAAAAAATATTATGTTCTACAGACTGTCATTATTCACTGACAGTCTTTTGTTTGTAATTACAATATTTTATTATCGAAACAGTATTTCCTTGACATTACATAAATGACTAGGGTATAATTATTTTATAAGTATAATACAAAAAGAAAAGGTAGCGGATTTTATGAATTTTTCAGAATCAGTAAAATATCTCGCGAATGCCGAGAAGTATGGCATATTGCCCGGGCTGGACAATATAACCAGACTATGCAGGGAGCTTTCGGACCCACAGGATAAGCTCAGAATCATCCACATTGCCGGAACAAACGGAAAAGGCTCTGTCGGAGCATTTCTCGACAGTATATTAAATGAAGCAGGCTACAAAACAGGTCGCTATGTTTCACCGGCTGTAATGAATTATCTTGAAAAAATGCAGATAAATAAAAAAAATATAAGTGAAAATGAATTCAGTAAATATATATCAACGGTAAAGGATGCTGTGGACAGCATAATAAAAAAAGGATATCCGCACCCTTCAGTATTTGAAATGGAAACTGCCGCTGCTTTTTGTTATTTTGCAGATATGGACTGTGATTTTGTTTTGCTTGAGGTCGGTATGGGCGGAAGATCTGATGCAACTAACATTATAAAAAGCAGCATACTTTCTGTTATAACCTCAATAAGCCTTGAGCATACAGCATTTCTGGGCAATACTGTTGAGCAGATAGCCTATGAAAAATCAGGAATAATAAAAGAAAGCGGACATGTTGTTACGATAACACAAAACCCTAAGGTAACTGAGCTTCTGCTTAAAATATGTGAAGAAAAATCAGCGGATTTAACCATTTCAAAAATATATAACATTGAAAATTATCTGTATTCAGACGGTATACAGTCCTTTGATTATAAGGATTACCGTGATTTAAAGCTTACAATGCTCGGAAAATTCCAGATTGAAAATGCAGTACTGTCAATTGACGCATGCTATATATTAAATACACTTGGCTACACCATATCAAAAGAAAATATTTATAACGGTCTGTATAATGCCAGATGGCCAGGACGATTTGAAATAATAAAAACAGGCAAACCAATGTTTATAATTGACGGTGCACACAATGAAGCTGCTGCGTCAAGGCTCCGTGAAACGATCGATATCTGTTTCAGCGATAAAAAAATTGTATATATAATCGGCAGCTTTAAAGATAAAAATTATGCCGATACCGTAAAGCTTACCTGCAAAAGAGCTACAAAAATATATGCTATCACACCGGAAAACAAACGCGGACTTAATGCACAGATACTTGCCGATGCAATCCGCCCTATCAATTCAAATGTAACTGTTTCAACAAATATTGCGGAAGCCGTTGAAAACAGTCTGAATGAAGAATGTGATGTAATAATTGCTTTCGGTTCACTCTCATTTTTAAGTAAAATCAAACAATGCGTAAACGGAGAAACCACTAATGGACTTCAGATATGAGCGTATATTCAGCAATGAGCTTTTTAAAAAATCACTCTGTAAAATAAACTGTGCTGAGAAAAAAAGAATTTTCTGCCGGCATGACATTGAACATTTTATTGACACTGCTCGTATAGGTTACATCCTCATACTTGAAAATAACCTGAATATTCCAAAAGACATTATTTATGCAGCTGCACTTCTGCACGATATCGGAAGATCCGAGGAATACCACAGCGGCACACCTCATGATAAGGCAAGCGCAGAAATAGCACAGATAATTTTAAGTGAATGCGGCTATAATTCCGACGAACAGAAAAACATCACAACAGCCATCCTTCATCACAGAACCCCATCAGCTTCACACGAGCCCTCCACACTCGGAGGTATCCTTTACAAAGCCGATAAGCTTTCACGCGCCTGCTGCACATGCAGCTCATACAATGAATGCAACTGGGACAACGACAAAAAAAACAATACCCTGAAATATTAATCATATTTTAATAAGGTGAGGACACATATCAGAAGGTTAACGGCGCGACCGGAAAGCCCGGTCGATTCCGCAGAATCGAAATCCATGCCATAGAAATTTCAACAACTTAACAGTATTGCCTAAACTTTAAAATTTAAAGAGGAACATTCAATGCTTATAGGAAACAAAAACTTCAAAGACCACACATATATAATGGGAATACTAAACGTCACCCCTGACTCTTTTTCCGACGGAGGAAAATACAACTGCATCGACAATGCTCTCAGACATGCAGAAGAAATGATATCCGAGGGCGCCGATATAATTGACGTGGGCGGCGAATCAACACGTCCGGGTTATACACAAATATCAGACGACGAAGAAACAGAACGGATAGCACCTGTAATAGAAAAAATAAAAAACAATTTCGATATCCCTGTTTCAGCAGACACATATAAAAGCAGTGTTGCCAGAGCAGCTATCAGCGCAGGCGCAGACCTGATAAACGATGTATGGGGATTTCAGTATGACAGCAATATGGCATCTCTCGTAAAAGAAAATAACGTCTCTGCCTGCATCATGCACAACCGCAAAAACACAGATTACACCTGCTTTACCGATGATGTAATATCTGATCTGAAAAAGAGTATAAAAATAGCAGAAGACGCCGGAATACAGCGTGACAAACTAATAATTGACCCGGGAATAGGATTTGCAAAAACCCTTGACCAGAACCTTGAGCTCATAAACAGACTTGATATTTTTGATGCACTTGGCCTGCCTGTCCTTCTTGGAACATCACGCAAATCAGTAATCGGTCTTTCTCTTGATCTGCCTGTAACACAGCGTCTGGAGTGTACCATAGTGACAACAGTTATTGCAGTTCAGAAAAAATGCCTTTTTGTACGTGTTCATGATATAAAGGAAAATAAAAGAGCAATTTTGATGACTGAAAAAATAATTGGAAGAAGCTGATTTACGATGGACGTTATATCAATAAAAAACTTAGAAATATTCTCAAATCACGGTGTTCTCAAGGAGGAAAATATTCTGGGACAGAAATTTCTTATCTCTGTTGAAATATCACTGAGTACAAGAAATGCCGGAACTACAGACAATATCGAGCTTTCAGCGGACTATGCCGAAGTATGCCATCTGATTAAAGATATAATGGAGAATAACACATTCCGGCTCATTGAAACCGCTGCCGAAAAAATATCAGAAACAGTACTTCTTAAATTCAAAAACGCTGTAAAAATTAAAACAGAGATAAAGAAACCATGGGCTCCTATTATGCTTTCCCTTCAGTATGTAAGCGTAATCATTGAGCGCTCATGGCATACTGCTTATCTTTCACTTGGATCAAACATTGGTGACAAAAGCAGATTTCTCACTGACGGTATAAAACTCATTGATGAAAACAGGCTTTGCAGCGTTACAAAAAAATCAGATTTTATTATTACGAAGCCTGTAGGCTATACAGACCAGGATGATTTTCTTAATTGCTGTATAGAAATAAAAACACTCATGACACCTCATGAGCTTTTATCGTTTATTAACTCTGTTGAAGCACAGCAGCAAAGAGAGCGTAAAATACACTGGGGTCCAAGAACCCTTGATATTGATATAATACTCTACGACAATGAGATAATATGTGATGACACGCTTACAATTCCCCATGCCGAAATGGCAAACCGTGAATTTGTACTAAAGCCGCTCTGTCAGATAGCACCTTATGCAATAAACCCTGTATTAAATATGGCAGTATGTGAGCTGTATAAATCCCTGCCGTCCCTGTGTGAAGAAATATGAATATAATTGCTGCAGTGGACTCTTCATGGGGCATAGGCAAAGACAATCAGCTGCTTTTTGATATTCCACAGGATAAAAAAATTTTCAGGGAAAAGACAACCGGAAAAACAATAATTATGGGCCGCAAAACATTTGAGTCACTCCCCTGCGGTCCTCTTCCTGACAGAAAAAATATTATTCTGACTCGCAGCAGTGATTTTGACAGTTTATCAGGATTGACTGTATGTCACTCATTTGAAGAAATAAAAAATATTATAAAAAATATTGATACAGATGATATTTTTGTTATAGGCGGTGAAGAAATATACAGACTTTTCATTCCCCTGTGCGATACAGCCTATATCACAAAAATCTCCTCATTTTCTCCGGCGGATAAGCATATGATTAATCTTGATGAAAACAACGATTGGAAATGCATAAACTGTTCTGAGTTTTATTATTTTAAAAATACAGCTTTTAGGTTTGCGGTGTATAAAAGGTTAAGATAAATTCAGATAAATTAAAAGCGAATCACCCGCCATAAGTAATTCACTTTTTAATTTCTGAAAACAGTTACGCTAAGTTTATATCTAATATTACTTCTTTAACAAGACAGAAATCAGCTGTATTTATAGCCCTGTCATTTTTAATGTCAGCTTCTTTACTGTCCTTCAGCTTTTTATTATAATATACAACATATTCCTGACAATCCCCAAGAAGCCAGTATTGCAATATAACAACATCTGCCATACTTAGCATTCCGTTTTAATCACGTATCCTGACTTTTACACTTGTGACTTAAAAATCTTATTCAATCTGCGTAAAACCTAAATGTAAACAATCGTCAATTTTCAAAATAAGATAGTATCATATATTCTGAAAATTATTATTTGAGCATTGCTTTCCAATTCAGTTTATGCTATAATATATAACAAACTATATTTCAAATGTATTAAGGTGGTTAAAATGTATAAAAATGTTAAACCTTTTATAAAATGGGCTGGTGGAAAAAGCCAGATTTTAGATTCAATAAGGGAAAAGTATCCGGAAAAAATAGAGCGATACTGCGAACCATTTGTGGGTGGTGGTGCTGTTCTTCTTGATATTCTTAAGAATTTTAATCCAAAAGAAGTTTTAATTAATGATATTAATCCTGAACTTACAAACACATATACTCAAATTAGAGATAACACAGAAAAAGTAATTTCTCTGCTTGCTGATATGCAAACAACTTTTGGGGAATTATATGAAGATGAACAAAAAAAATATTATTATGACAAAAGAGATGCCTTTAATGAACTCATTAAAAAATCAGAGGCAACAGTAGAAAAAGCAGTTCTTTTTATATTCCTTAACAAAACTTGTTTTAATGGACTTTACAGGGTGAATGGGAAAGGACTTTATAACGTTCCTATGGGTTCGTATAAGAAGCCACTTATTTGTGATGCTGATAAAATACTTGAGATTAGCATGCTTCTTCAAAATGTTATCATTAAATGCGGAGACTATAGTGAATGTGCTGATTTTATAGATAGTAATACTTTTGTTTATATTGATCCTCCATATCGTCCATTAAACGAGACATCTTCGTTTACTTCATATTCCAAAACCGAATTTGGTGATGAACAACAGATACAGCTTGGAATTTTTATTAATAATATGTCATGCAAAGGTGCAAAGGTTGTTGCAAGCAATTCAGATCCGAAAAACACAGATGAAAACGATGATTTTTTTGAAAATATATATAAAAAATTTAATATTAACAGGGTTTCAGCTACACGAATGATTAACAGCAAGGGAAGTGGCAGAGGAAGCATTAGTGAATTGTTGATTTGTAATTTTTAAAAAGAAGTAGAATTCCTATGCCTTTCAGTGAATACGCAGAATGTCCTAATTGTAGTAAGAAAGCTTACGGCGAAGATGAAATTTTGACTATTTTTAGTATTTTTATATTCTAACGACAGTTGAAATATTTTCATTCAATAATTGTAATAGGAGTTTTACTATGAAATGTAACTTTAATGAATGGAGCGGCAAATTCCGAGATAGCATTACAAATTATCACTACTACATTGACTTTGATGAAATGATTTGGATGGTTATATGAGTATAAAGATTAAAAAATGGGAACCCGATGACTTCGAACTTGAAATGACAACTCACTGGTCCTTTCCAAAGCGTGGAGATTGGGCAACGCACGATGCAAAATGGCGAGGAAATTGGTCTCCGTATATTCCGAGGAATATCATTCTTCGCTATTCTCAAAAGGGCGATTATATCCTGGATCAATTTGCAGGTGGAGGAACTACACTTGTAGAAGCAAAATTGCTTAACAGAGACATATTAGGTATTGACTGCAACAATGTAGCACTTGAACGATGCAAAGAAAAGATAGATTTTGATTACCCGCCAGCGCAAGGAAAAGTTTATCTTCGTAAAGGCGATGCGCGTAATTTAAGTTTCCTTAAGGATGAAAGTATAGATCTGATATGTACTCATCCACCATATGCTGATATTATAAAATATAGCGAGAACATTAAAGAAGATTTATCCCAGTTAAAAGTAAAAGAATTTTTAGAACAAATGAAACCCGTTGCTTCGGAGAGTTATCGAGTTCTAAAAAAAGGGAAATTCTGTGCTATTCTCATGGGTGATACTCGTCAAAAAAGCTGCATGATACCAATGAGCTTTGATGTTATGAAAATTTTTCAGGATGCTGGTTTCACGTTAAAGGAACTTATTATTAAAGAACAGCATAACTGTAAGGCAACTGGTTATTGGAAAACAAATAGCATAAAATATAACTTCTTACTGATAGCACATGAATACTTGTTTATTTTTAGAAAATAATTATTAAACTATAAATGAGCAAATTTTAAAATTGCCGTCAAAATGCACAAAGACCTAAGCCACTAAACCTATGAACTCATCAAAAGATTTACAGTTTTTAGCACATTTAAAAAGATTAGCAAGCTTTTCGTTTTCAATTTTCTTCATAAGGATACAGTAACCCTCTGAAAAATCAAAATCGTCTGATTCAAAGCAAGCTAAAAGATAGGCAAGAGAAGAAATAAGCCAGAATCTCTTAATGCCTTTTGATGATCTTATCTGGT
>JAEWXO010000012.1 GCA_023458875.1 Bacillota bacterium
GGCAGCTTTCCTTGAACGCCTTGACGATATGACAGAGCAGGCGTTTGACGATCAGTGCACAGGTGCTAACCCAAGATATCCGCTTATGAAGGAAATCAGACAGATGTATCTGAATGCTTATTACGGAGTAAAGTAAGGGAATTTCGCATCTGCGGATGCGACCGGGCTTTCCGGTCGCCCTGGACCTTCGGGAAAGATACGAGCAGGTTACTGTTTGGATACTATGGTTAAGTTATGGTTTTGGCAGAAATTTTGACTCGGCATGAGTCGAATGGGCTTTTGGATATAAAAAGATAAAGTGAAACGGTTTATGCGCGTGTTTGCATAAACCGTTTTTCTCATTTATTCAGTTTAAGAGTCATTGGTGTGTAGCGTATGCCATCAGTAAGCTGTTCGGGGGATTCGTCTTTAAAGCCAAGTTTGTGGTAAAATCCGACGGCATATGGAGAGGAGTTAACTGTCATGTGGTTGCTTTCGCATTTTTCAAGGACGGTATTAAAGAGTTTACGGCCCAGTCCCTGATTCTGATATTTTTCATTTACAAAAAATAATGAAATGTGGCTCTTATCGGATCTTGTTGCTATAACGCCGATGATTTCATCATTTTCAAATGCTCCGTACATCATAAGTGAGTCGGTTGATTTTTTATCGTTAATAAAATTTCTGAATGTTTCTATTCCCTCCTGACTGTATTCAGGGGCCTCAAACTGCATGAATACTTTCCATGCAAGGTTAAGCGCTGCGGGTTTTTCATCGTTTTTCAGTTTATGTATAGTCATTTGTTTTTCTCCTGTATTAAGTATGAGGTTTTATTCCTTCGCATTGGCATATTTTACGGCTTCGTCGTAGGAAAGAACTTTTTTCACTTTGAAGTATTTCATAAATTCCTTTGTCCACATGTCGATTTCACCGTCGATGCCGGAGATTTCATTCATTATGAAAATACATTTTTTACAGTCCGACTTTGCCATATCAGGGAGAAGCACAGAAAATCCCCATTCGACATCAGCCTTGTCATCTTCAAAGCCATTTCTGGCATCAATGACAAAATTGCTGTTTTTGTTAGACTTAAGCAGGCCGGATGCAAGCATAGTGGGATTACGGTAGTCGTCAAATGAGCAGAACTTTTTCCATTTAAGATGAACTACGTTGTTTTTCTCATCAAACCGTACGCTGCAGTATTCTGAATCAAACGTGCTTTTTGTATTTTCCATAATGTTACTTACTCCTTGTAAAATATATTATTACATTATTATACATTATTCGTTGTTGTACGTCAATGGTGTTTTGATAACGGGGAAGAGGATTCTGTCAGACGGTGTGTAATGTTTTTCATTTTACTATCCGTCCGGACAGAAGCTGTCGCGCAGATTGTCTTTGCATATTTTAAGTCCGGATTTATTAAAAAAAGTATTTTAACGTATTTAATCATAAATAAGATTAGCATTAAATTATTTTATTTATTTTCTATAATAAATAACTTGAATTTTAATAAAAATTATGCTATACTTATTATACAATTTGACAATGAGAAGTATATCAGGCGGGTTTTTAATTCTCAATGTTCAGAGGACTGATTATTTATTAAGATTTTTTAAAATAATAATTTTGTCTGAATTCTGCCAAATTAAAATCAGCAAGCTCTTATTAATATAAAAAAACAAATATTTAATTTTTAGCAGGGAGGAAAAAGTATGAATCTGGACAATGTTATTGCTGAAAGATCCAAGAAAAAAATTTACCGTGATGGAGATAAGGCAATTAAGGTATTTGACGAAGGCTATTCTAAGGCAGATATATTAAATGAAGCACTGAATCAGGCAAGGGTAGAGGAAACAGGCATTGCAATGCCAAAGATAGCAGGAGTAACTATGATAGACGGAAAATGGGCTATTATTTCTGACTTTATTGAAGGACCGACTCTTGCTGAGCTTATGGAACAGAATCCTGAAAAGACCAACGAATATCTTGAAATGTTTGTTGACCTTCAGATGTCGGTACATCAGAAAAAATCGCCTCTTCTCAACAAGTTAAAGGACAAGATGAACAGAAAAATATCAAGCACAGCGCTTGATGCGACAACACGATACGAATTGCATACACGTCTTGAAAGTATGCCTAAGCACAATAAAGTATGTCATGGTGACTTCAATCCGAGCAACATTATAATTTCAAAGGACGGAACACCTTATATTATTGACTGGGCACATGCTACTCAGGGAAATGCTTCAGCAGATGTTGCGAGAACATATCTTTTGTTCTCTCTTGCAGGAAAAGATGAAATAGCTAAGAAATATCTTGATCTGTTCTGCCAGAAGAGTGATACTGCAAAGCAGTATATTCAAAAATGGCTTCCTATTGTAGCCGCTTCACAGTCGGTAAAGGGTAAACCTGAGGAACATGATCTTTTGCTTAAGTGGATAGATGTTGTAGAGTACGAGTAAAATAAAATATTAAAGCCGTAAAATCACAATTCAAAATGTGGTTTTACGGCTTTTTGATTTAGTCAGGTGTGTCGGCTCAGCACGAGTCGACAGACCTTGCGGTCGCACCTTTGACCTTCGGATACATATCTCCATAACTTTATGATATGACCGGATATTAACGGATATTAATAAAATACCTCCTTTCAGATTTACCGTCGTAACGGCTTTAATCTGAGAGGAAGTATTTTTGGAGTTTTTGTTTTGAAAATTATGTATTATATTTTTGAAATGAAAATTTTATTTATCCGTTTATCAGGGATAATATATCAACAATATTTACCTTCTGATCTTTGTTTATGTCATATTCATAATAATCAGAAACAGAATCTGAAATTATGTACTGTGAAATAGAAGAAATAAGTATTATATTGTCATTTTCGGTAATAAGATTTTCATCAGCATCTTCAGCGTTTGCATTTTCAACGTTAGCTGAACTGTTTCCGGAAATATCATATATATTTACAGGATAGTCTGCTGAATATTCACCGTAGTTTATTGTAACTGTGCTGTTGCCGCAGTAGCTGAAATCATAAACAGGGGAAAGCTTTGAAATATCGATATTTTCAATGGCTTTGTTGTCTATTTTGAAAACGATGTTTGTAAGATCAACTATATCGCCGACAGCATAATCGGTTCTGGCACCAGAATAATCTATTGTAAATCCTGAATTATCAGGTGCTGCATTTTCTTCAGAAGGCTTTGTCGGAGGTGCCTGTATTTCCGGGCTAGGGTTCGGTTTTATCTCAACCGGTTTTGCCGGTCGTTTTGAGGTGCACAATGGTGTTACTCCTGTGATTCTTTCCAGATTCCACATCTGTGAAAAAGCTCCGGAATAGTTTGTGAGTCTGAGTCCGTCACTGTCGGTAAGAACCCTGTTTGTGTCGTAAACAGTGCATATTGAAAATTTACCGTCCGATTCATTATATATTTTCCATAATGTATTCGGCGAATTATCGTCCGCTGAAAGGGTAACGCTGTTATCTGACTGATAAAGAAGCAAATCGTCACTTATGGACCATATTTTATATGAATCCTCACCCACAGGTTCAAACCTGAAATTCTGAATTGCTGTATTTTTAAGGTTGATATTAAGGTCAAGAGCGAGGTTTTCCGAATAAGTAAGGAGCTTGCCGTTCTGGGATGATTTTAGCTTGAAAGCATCACCATAATGTCTTCCGGATGTATCGTCAATATAGATATATCCGAGAAATCTGTATCTTGACATATGATCTGAGCTGTCACCCTTAAATGTATAAACAGCAAAATTAAGCTGACCCCACTGAGATTCTGATGTTGTGATTATATTTCTGTCAGCGGATACCTGTTCAACAACAGCAACATGTCCGTTTACATTGTCGTTAAGATCCCAGCACGCAATAGCTCCGAGCTTTGGCTGTGAGCCATATGCATAATTGCCTTGTGAAATATTATATGTATACCATCTGCCGGCATTTCCGTTGCTGAGTAATGGCTTTGCTCCTAAGAGCTCAAATGATCTTCCCCATGCATATGCCGTGCAGTTAGGCATTCCGTAATTGATTTTCTGAAATAAGTTTTCATTGCTGTAATAATAAACATATTCCTTCAAGTCCGGATTGCGCTGCGGCTCAGCAAGTCTTGGAACAAATGTGTCTGAAGAAAATGCGTGTACGGTTAAAGAAGATGAACATAATATTGCAAGTGAAGCTGTTATTGATAAAATATTAGTGTAAATTGACTTATGCATGTATAGACCCCCAATCAGATTAACAAATTTAATATATTACGTTAAGTATAATATATTAATTATAATAGTGTATAATAGCCTAATTGTCAATATATTTTTTAACATGTTGAAAATTTATATTAAAAAAGCACATTTCGAACCATGAAAAATTGTATCATAAGTATATATTATTTTATTATCATCAAGAAATAATTACCATAGATTCTGGCTGAGTTGACAAACACTGTGATAAACAATATAATTAAAGGAAGTACTAAAAATTTAATAAAGGATTGGAAATATTTTTATGAAAAAAATCTGTACAATAATACTTGCTTTTTCATTATGTATAAGTTTTTATAGCTGTGACGACAAAAAGTCTTCGTCTGAGCCTTCGTTATCTGTAAAAACATCTGAAACGGCAGTAACCGAAATTTCAGATGAAAACGATAATCAGGCAAGTCAGACTATCAGCACTGAAATGTCACCGGACAGAGAAAATAAGGATTTTGATTCACTTAATAAGGCAGCATCAGAGCTTTTCGAACAGTTCTATAAAGGAATAGAACAGGAAGATGCAGACCTTTGCTTCAGTGTATTTCCTGAGTTCTATGTAGACGCAATTACAAAAGAATCGATAGAATTCAATCAGACAAATGAGGAATATGTTGTTGATATAAACAATGATTTTAAAGATGCATACGGCAGTGATTACTATGCATATGTTGATATTACTGCGATTCTTCAGCTTTATGATGAGTCTCTTTTGAATCTGCAAAAAACCATAAACAAAACATTTGATAATAATACGGTACTTGAAGATGCATACTCTGTTTATGCCACAGAGAATGTAAGAGGATCTTTAAATAAAGGTTCACAGGAGTATGAGTATTTCCTTATTAAAATAAATGGAAAATTTTATTTGTATGACAATTATTACGAAAACATGTAGTATCAAGGGATGCAACCTTTAGTTGCGGGATGCAAACTGGAATGTATAGCAGGTATTCTGACTCTGTGTTATAATTATTTCAGAGTTAAAAAACAGAAAAGTTATACTGAGAGGGGAAAGAATATGAATATCGAAATTGCAAATAAATTGCTTGCTTTAAGAAAAAAAAGCGGTCTTTCACAGGAGGAGCTTGCTGAAAAGCTTGGAATAAGCCGTCAGGCCATATCAAAGTGGGAACGTGCCGAGGCTTCACCTGACACGGATAATCTTATTGCTCTGGCGAAGATATACAATATATCACTTGACAGGCTTTTTGAAATTGATGTGTTAAATACTATTTCGGTTGATAAGGCCGAAAGTGATAGATCACATATAAATTTAATAAAAAATAAAAGTGATGAAATTCATTATCAGGAGGATAAAATGCCCGACGGCTTCAAATCAAAAGCTTCTGATAATATAGGAATGAGAGTAAAATATCCTGAAGAAAAATTACAGAATGTAAAAGAAATTTATCCGCAGGAACATAGGGATGCAACTAAAGAAAATACTGACAGAAGTCAGAGCGAAAAATCAGGGTCGGAGTCCACACAGTCAAATAACAGCTATAATTACAATTATAATTACAGCTATTCCTATAAAGAGCCGGAACAGAAAAGCACATTCAGCTATCAGACAGTACCTGATCAGGGACAGTCATATCAGACATCCATCATCCCGGAAAATAAAGGCTTATATAAACTTCTGATGACGTTTCCGTTTCCGGTTGTAATTACAGGTATCTATCTTCTTGCAGGTGCATTTCTGAATCTGTGGCATCCGGCATGGCTGATATTTCTTACAATACCTTTGTACTATACAACAATAGAAGCAATATATAAGAAAAATCTTAATATTTTCTGCTTTCCGGTCCTTGTCACACTATTTTATCTTGTTGTAGGATTTATGTATAATCTATGGCACCCAGGTTGGATTTCATATATGTCGGTTCCGTTTTATTACTGGATTGTAAACATTAACAAAAACTATAAAAAAAGATAATATACTTTTTTTAATAAAACAATTGCAATTAGTTGTTTTTTCAGTTATAATATATATGTTAACTATTTATCTATTACAAAACGGAGGATGTAGGAATGTTAGTATCAGCTAAAGAAATGCTTACAAAAGCAAAAAAAGGTAAATATGCAGTTGGTCAGTTCAACATAAACAATCTTGAATGGACAAAGGCAGTTCTGCTTACAGCACAGGAGCTTAATTCACCTGTTATTTTAGGTGTATCTGAAGGTGCAGGAAAATACATGGCAGGTTATAAGACAGTAGTTGGCATGGTAAACGGAATGCTCGAAGAACTCAATATCACAGTTCCTGTAGCACTTCATCTTGACCATGGTTCATTTGAGGGTGCAAAGGCTTGTATAAATGCAGGTTTTTCATCAATTATGTTTGATGGTTCACATTATCCGATTGCAGAAAACATTGCAAAGACAACAGCACTTGTAAACGCATGTGATGTACTCGGTATCTCACTCGAAGCTGAAGTTGGTTCAATCGGCGGAGAAGAAGACGGTGTTGTTGGCGCAGGTGAATGTGCAGATCCTGACGAATGTAAGGCAATTGCAGACCTCGGCGTAACAATGCTTGCTGCAGGTATCGGCAATATTCATGGTAAATACCCTGAAAACTGGGCAGGTTTAAGCTTTGAAACACTTGAAGCTGTAAAGAACAAGGTTGGCGATGACATGCCGCTCGTTCTTCACGGAGGCACAGGAATTCCTGAAGATATGATAAAGAAAGCTATTTCACTCGGAGTTGCTAAGATCAATGTAAATACTGAATGCCAGCTTTCATTTGCTGCTGCAACAAGAAAATATATTGAAGAAGGCAAAGACCTTAGCGGTAAGGGATTTGACCCAAGAAAAGTACTTGCTCCTGGATTTGAAGCTATTAAGGCTACAGTTAAGGAAAAGATGGAACTTTTCGGTTCAGTTAATAAAGCTTAATGATTTAGTCCGAAACTCCTGACATTTAAAATTAAAATCCGTATTGATAAACTGTACATACAGTTTATCAATACGGATTTTTTGTTACTGATTCCCAAAAGTAATGGATAAATAGTTTTTAATTTTATTTTTTAAATAATACATATGTACAAATAAATCAAAATGTGATACAATATATTTTATATGAACGTTAATGCAACGTATGTTTGTGTTATATGACATGTTATATTAAAAAACAATACGATACATACAATACGGAAAGGAAAAATATCATATGAAGAAACTTATGTTGGGTAATGATGCTTTTGCCAGAGGAATATATGAAGCTGGATGTAAAGTAGTATCAAGTTATCCGGGAACACCATCAACTGAAATAACAGAAGCCGCTGCAAAATACAAGGAAGTTTATGCGGAGTGGGCTCCTAATGAAAAGGTTGCTATGGAAGTTGCTCTTGGTGCTTCTATAGCCGGTGCAAGAGCATTCTGCGGAATGAAGCATGTTGGACTTAATGTAGCGGCAGATCCTCTTTATACCGCATCATATACGGGTGTAAACGGAGGATTGGTAATAGCTGTTGCTGATGACCCGGGAATGCATTCATCACAGAATGAACAGGATTCACGTTATCATGCCATAGCTTCAAAGGTACTCATGCTTGAACCTTCTGACTCCGGAGAATGCAAGGAATTTGTAAAACAGGCCTTTGATCTCTCGGAAAAATACGATACACCTGTAATTGTAAGAATGTCAACAAGAGTTGCTCATTCACAGAGCAGTGTTGAATTATGCGAGAGAGAAGAAAAGGAACTTAAAAAATACGAAAAGAATGCTCAGAAATACGTTATGATGCCGGCATTCGCCAGAAAGCGTCATGTTGTTGTAGAAGAGAGAATGCAAAATCTCGTTGAGTTTGCTGAAACATCAGAGTTAAATAAAACTGAAATAAATTCTTCAAAAACAGGTATTATTACAAGTGGTATTTCATATCAGTATGCCAGGGAAGTGTTCGGTGATACTGTTTCATATCTGAAGCTGGGAATAGTAAATCCTCTTCCTGAAAAGCTTATAAAGGATTTTGCTGCTCAATGCGATGAAATTTATGTAATAGAAGAGCTTGAGGATATTATTGAGACAAAGTGCGACAAACTTGGCATAAAAGTAAAGGGAAAAGAATTATTCGGTTATATAGGTGAGCTTTCACAGGCGATTATAGCTGAAAAAATACTTGGGAAAAAACCGGAAACAGAGTCATTCGGAGAAGATATTCCTGTAAGACCTCCTGTAATGTGTGCCGGATGCCCTCACAGAGGACTGTTCTATTCACTTTCAAAGCTTAAATTAAATGTAATGGGTGATATAGGCTGCTATACACTCGGCGCATCAGCACCTCTTAATGCTATGGATGCAACAATATGCATGGGTGCTTCTGTTTCGTCACTTCACGGATTTAACAAGGCAAGAGGC
This sequence comes from Bacillota bacterium, assembly GCA_023458875.1. Taxonomy (GTDB): domain Bacteria; phylum Bacillota; class Clostridia; order Oscillospirales; family Ruminococcaceae; genus HUN007. The sequence goes on from JAEWXO010000012.1 coordinate 8,612, forward strand.
AAGGATGCAGAAAAAAATACTGTTGCGGTAATAGGTGACAGTACATTTATGCACAGCGGTATGACAAGTCTTGTAAATATCTCATATAACTCAACAAATTCAACTGTCATTATTCTTGATAACTCTATAACAGGAATGACCGGACACCAGCAGAACCCTACAACAGGATACAATCTTAAGGGCGATGTTGCATCGAAGGTCTCCCTTGAAGATCTGTGCAAGGCATTGGGAATAAAGAGAGTAAGAGTAGTTGATCCGTACGATATGGCTGAAACAGAAAAGGTAATAAAGGAAGAGCTTGCAGTAGAAAAAGCATCAGTTATTATTTCACGTCGTCCTTGTGCACTTCTTAAATATGTAAAGCATAAGCCGGCTCTTAAGGTTAATACAGAAAAATGCACAACATGTAAGTCATGTCTCAAGATTGGCTGTCCTGCTATTTCAATTAAAAATTCAAAGGCATGTATTGACCATACACAGTGTGTAGGATGCGGTATATGTCAGGAAATGTGCAAGTTCGATGCAATAGGAGGAAACAAATAATGTCAGTTAAATCAATTATGATAGTTGGTGTCGGAGGACAGGGTTCTTTGCTGGCATCCAGAATTCTTGGAAATGTCCTTTTATCGGAGGGCTTCGACGTAAAGGTAAGTGAAGTTCACGGAATGTCACAGAGAGGCGGCTCTGTAGTTACATATGTAAAATACGGTGAAAAAGTATATTCTCCTGTAATAGAAAAAGGAGAAGCTGATGTTATAATTTCTTTTGAACAGCTTGAAGCAGCAAGATGGATTCCTTATCTGAAAAAAGGCGGTCATCTGATAGTTTCCGATCAGGTAATTGAGCCTATGCCTGTAATAACAGGGGCAGCAAAGTATCCTGAAAATATTATTGACAAAATCAATAATATCGGTATAGACATAATTTCAGTTGACGCACTTACACTTGCTGAAAAAGCAGGAAATGCCAAGGCATCAAACGTAGTACTTATGGGAGTTCTTTCTACAAAACTTAAGTTTGACAAGGAAGTATGGTACAAGGCACTTGAAGAGTGTGTGCCTGAGAAGTTCCTTGATATGAATAAGAAAGCATTTGAATTAGGAGTGAATTTGTAAAATGGGAGCTTGGGGTTTTAATGTTTTTGATGACGACAGCGCGATGGATTTTTTTTATGAACTGGTTGAAAACGAGGATTTTATATCACAGATAGAAGATACGTTAAACAATGCTACGGAGAGTGAATATCTTGAGGTAGACGAGGCGAATGCTGTATTGGTAAGCTGTTCTGTAATAGATGCGTGTTTAAACGAAACAGAATATGATTTTCCGTCCGATGATTACAAAAAGCTCATTTCTGCAGAACATTTGATAAAATTTAAAGCATTGAAATCACTTGCTGCTGAAGCTATTTCAAATGTTTTATCAGAAAACTCAGAGCGTAATGAGCTCTGGGATGAAACAGATTCATACGAAAACTGGAAAAATAATATTTTAAAAATGAAAGAAAACCTGATGTAAAATGTTTTATGTAGTCCTGAATAAAAAAATAAAATATTGACTTTTTAAGGAGGAAATTCTCTTGGCTGAATACTGGGATAAAAAAATTGAATGTGCACCTTTACATGAAATAAGGGCACTTCAGAGCTTCAGACTTTCACAGACTATAAGAAGAGTATATGAAAATGTTCCGCATTACAGAAATAAAATGGACGAGGCCGGTGTAAAACCTGAGGATATAGTATCAACTAAGGATCTGTATAAGCTTCCGTTTACATATAAGCAGGATTTAAGAGATACATACCCTTACGGATTATTTGCCGTTGGTATGGACAAAGTAGTAAGACTTCATGCTTCATCCGGTACGACGGGTAAACAGATAGTAGTAGGATATACTGAAAAAGATATAGAGATATGGAAGGAATGCTGTGCAAGAGCATTCATTGCATACGGATGTACAAAAAATGATTTTATGCATATATCATATGGATATGGTCTGTTTACAGGAGGACTTGGTGTGCATTACGGTGCAGAGCATGTAGGTATGACTGTTATTCCTGTTTCAGTCGGAAATACAAACCGCCAGATTACAATAATAAAGGACTTTGGTTCAACTGTTCTGTGTGCGACTCCTTCGTATGTACTTCATCTTGCTGAAACCATGGAGGATATGGGTTTTACAAAGGATGACATAAACCTCAGAATAGGTGTTCTGGGTGCTGAACCGTGGACCGAGGAAATGAGAGTTCAGATTCAGGAAAAGCTTGGAATCAGGGCATATGATATTTATGGCCTTTCAGAAATAATAGGACCTGGTGTTGCATACGAATGCTCTGAGCAGACAGGAATGCATATCAATGAAGATCATTTTATTGCTGAAATAATAGATCCCGATACAGGAGAGGTTCTTCCTGACGGTGTTCAGGGCGAGCTTGTATTTACATGTATCACAAAGGAAGCATTTCCTCTTATAAGATACAGAACAAGGGATATTGCTGTTCTTAAGCGTGAAAAATGCTCATGCGGCCGTACATTTATAAAAATGATGAAGCCTGCCGGACGTTCTGATGATATGCTTATCATCAGAGGTGTAAATGTTTTCCCTTCACAGATTGAAAGTGTTCTTCTGCAGCTTGGAAATACATCACCTCACTATCAGCTTATAGTAGACAGGGTAAATAATACCGATATTCTTGAGGTACAGGTAGAAATTTCACATGAAATGTTCTCAGATACAGTAAAGAGTATTGAACAGCAGGAAAACATTATAAAATCAGCTGTTGAGTCAATTCTTGGAATATCTGCCACTATAAAGCTTGTTGAACCTAAATCTCTGCAGAGATTTGAGGGTAAGGCAGTAAGAGTTATAGATAAACGCAGAATTAAATAAAAAATTAATTTATTCAGAAGTGAGGTGCTTTTTATGCTTATAAAGCAGATATCAATATTTGTTGAAAACAAACCGGGAAGGTTATCGTCGGTTACAAAAATATTAAAAGAAAACGGGATAGATATAAAGGCATTATCGATTGCTGACACAAAGGATTTCGGAATTCTAAGACTTATTGTCAATGACACTGAAAAAGCAGTTTCTGCTCTGAAGAACGCTGACTGTACAGTAACACAGACTGATGTAATTGCAATTGGTGTTGAGGATAAGCCGGGCGGTTTATATGACATAATGAATTTACTTAATCAGAACGGTATAGGCGTTGAATATATGTATGCTTTTGTAAGCAAGCCTACTGAGAATATAGCATATGTTATTCTGCGTGTTGAGGATAATGAAAAAACCATTTCTGTTTTAAATGAAAACAATATTAAACTTCTTACTTCTATTGATGTAAAAGAAGCATAGTAATTTGGGAAAAACATTGGAGTGCTGTATTAAATGAATATTTTCGAACAGGTTGAGTCAAATGTAAGAAGCTACTGCAGGAGTTTTCCTGTAATATTTAACAAGGCAAAAATGTCATGCATGTATACCGATGACGGAAAAAAATATATAGATTTTTTTTGCGGGGCCGGTGCTTTGAATTATGGTCATAATAATGATGCAATAAATGAACCGATCATTGATTATCTGAAAAACGACGGGATTCTTCATTCACTTGATATGCATACAACTGCAAAGGCAGATTTTATTGAATGTTTTAAACAGCATATCCTTGATCCGAGAGGGCTTGACTACAAGCTTATGTTCTGTGGGCCTACAGGCACAAATGCCAATGAAGCGGCGCTAAAGCTTGCAAGAAAAATAAAAAAGCGTGAAAATATATTTTCATTTATGGGTGCGTTTCACGGAATGACGTTGGGGAGTCTTGCGCTTACAAGTTCAGACTTTTCAAGAAACGGAGCGGGTACTGCCCTTAATAATGTTACTTTCATGCCGTTTCCTTTCGGATTTAACGAAAGCTTTGATACAATAAGCTATATAGAAAACGTTCTTAACGATGATCATTCAGGAATTGAAAAGCCGGCTGCAATATTCTGTGAAACCGTTCAGGCAGAAGGCGGTATCATTGTTGCCGATAATTCATGGCTTAAGCGTTTAAGAAAATTATGTGATGACCATGATATACTTCTTGTCTGCGATGAGGTACAGGTCGGATGCGGAAGGACAGGCACATTCTTCTCGTTTGAGCGTGCAGGAATAGTCCCTGATATGGTTACCATGTCAAAATCAATCAGCGGAAGCGGACTTCCGATGTCACTATTACTTATGAAGCCGGAGCTTGACTGCTTTTTACCGGGCGAGCATAACGGAACCTTCAGAGGAAATCAGCTTGCATTTGTGGGTGCAAAGGCAGCTATTGAATATGCAGTCAGAGAACATATTTATGAAGGTGTAAAGGAAATAGACAAAACAATAAGTAAATTTGTAGAAGAAAAAATTCTTCCGCTTGACAGCACATTTACTCACAGAGGCATAGGTGCAATTCATGGAATTGATTTTTCAAAGTCCGGAATACCTGATGCATGTGCAAAGGTTGCCGCTGAATGTGTAAGACGCGGTCTTGTAATTGAAAGGGCAGGAAGGCGTGATGATGTACTTAAAATAATGCCAGCACTTACTATCAGTGCTGATGAGCTTAATGAAGGTCTTGATATAATCGAGGCGGCAGTAAAGTTTATTTTCAGACAATAAAACTGACAAAAATCTGACATTAAAATAAATGTCAGATTTTTTGTAAGATATGAGGGAAAATATATGGTTTATGAGAAGCGTAAAAAGCTTATATTGGCTTTGATTGTTGTTCTGATGCTTGTGGTCGGTTCGGTAGCATCATATTTTGTTATAAACAGGAAAATCAATAACAAGACAGCATGCATTTATCAGAACGGTGAGCTTTTATATGATATAAAGCTTTATAACGTTGATGAACCATACACATTAAAAATAGAAGGCGAAAACGGAAGCTACAACATAGTTGAGGTAAGACATAATGAAATAGGAATAACAAAGGCCACATGTCCTGATAAAATATGTGTCCATATGGGATTTATCAGTAACGGAGCTGTTCCTGTAACCTGTCTTCCTAACAGACTTATAATTGTAGTAAGCGGAGGTAAAGATGAACCGGATGCTGCAATATACTAAAACCAGGAAAATGGTAAACATGTCCCTCTTTACCGCAATAGCGCTTATTGTTTTTGTAATAGAAGCACAGATTCCGTTCGTACCGGCTATACCTGGAATAAAGCTCGGTCTTGCAAATATAGTAACACTTATTCTTATAAGCTGCTTCAGCTATAGGGAAGCATTTACTGTTCTTATGCTGAGAATAATTCTCGGAAGTTTTTTTTCGGGACAGATGGTTTCTTTTTTTTATTCTCTTGCGGGAGGAATATTTTGCTTTATAGCTATGTTCATAAGCTCAAAGCTTCTTAAACAAAGTAATATGTGGTTTACAAGTATCATCTGCGGATTGTTTCACAATATAGGACAGATGACAGCCGCTGTTATTATTCTTAAGTCGTGGAATGTGGTTTATTATTTTCCTTTGCTTATAGTGAGCGGGATAGTCGCAGGCTTTGCAGTAGGCGTTACAGCTGAAAGTATATGCAAAAGGATGAAAAAAATAACATAAAAATGTTTTATCTGAACAGTAATTTTTAGCCGTTTTTTTTTCATGGTAAAAAAGTATAATACCAATAATGGAGAGATTCACTTAAAAATAAATATAATAACTTGACATATTAAAGCTTTATTAGTATAATATATATATGAGTTACGTTATATTATTGTAATATTATTTTAGGGGATGTAAAGATGAGCATTTTAGATATGGTAAACGCTACAAGCAAAGGTGTAAGTGAAAAAACAAAAAATATGCAGGAGCTTTCTAATCTTAAAAGAAAAATTGTTTATGAAAAGGAAAGAATCGTTGAAATTTTTGCTGAAATAGGCGAAAAATATTACGAAAAAGCTCCGGATGAAAAGGACTTTTCTGATCTTAGAGTATTGTGTGAGGATATTGATATCCGTAAACGCAGAATTAAGAAAATGCTTTTTAACGTCAACAACATGAGAGGATATAAAATCTGTCCTCAGTGTAAAGCAGAGGTAAGTGTAAAGTTTAAGTTCTGCGGAGTATGTGGCGCAAGAATACCTGAGCCGGAGGATGAAGATTTTATGGAAGTTGAAGGTATGCTTGACAAAATAAATGTATAATTCATAACAAAGAAAATTAATTCAGGTAACAGGATACATAACCGGTCAACAGAAAATCACTAAATTTGATTTTCTGTTGACCGGTTTTTTTGTAAAGAAATGAGACAGCAGAAATTTTCTGCTGACTCACACAAAAAACAAATTAATGCGTTAATTTTTATCCTTGGATGATGTATCTTCATCACCGTCATCAAAATTTCCCGGTATTGAAAGTTGCTTTAACGGAACTCTTTTGAGCGGCGAATATACAAATTTCGGACATGAGTATTCGAGTTTTACCATGCCTAATTTTTCGCACAAAATCATATTGCCGTCCTTTGAGCGTGTTCCGTTCTGGCAGTAGCTGCACTGAGGTGTTATGTCGTTTCCAAAATACTTTAATGGTTTACCTCTTTCAAAAATATCTGAAATTTTCATGGGTATCATCCTTTCCTGTAATATTTAATAATCTTTTTGAATTACCTTCTTTTAATAATCACAGGCAATCCTCTTGGCGTTATGATCTGTAATGAATTATTAAAGGGTCAATAATCGTTTTGTTTTAATTATATCATTTAAGATCTGATTTGTCTATAGCTTTTTGTGATATAAGCAGAATTGTCATAATTAAAAGAATTAAAGAGGGAAAAACAGAATATTGTGATGAATGAATCTGAAATGAAGAGGCCGGAACAATAAGATCAGAAATAAAGAATTTTATTAGTACGCTGCATGTAAGATATGAAATAAAAGCTCCTGTAATCCTGTATATAAAAAAATTTAAAGCATTAATACGGTTTTCTGATATTGCAATTACCTGCATAAAGGTACATATTCCCCCTGCGGAAAGCAAGAATGCAGCTACAGGGATTGTTTGAAAATTATTTTGTTCAAATCCTGTAATGTTACTGATTTCAAGTAATGAAAGTATAAATGAGCGGCTGTCATTAAGACTGAGTGGTGTATATTCGGCTATTTTACATGATAATATCCGGGATATACCTGTATTAATTATTACTGTTTTAAACACAGCAAATGCTATTATCATTATGCACATCTGCATCATGCCGGCAGATGCCTTATTTATTGATTCTGTTATTATTCCGGAATCAAGTCTGACATCTGCATGCTCATGTGATGATACGGGAACCTGTTTTCCTATTCCGGAGATGAAAGCAAGTACAATATTAGAAAAAAATACAGATATAAAAACTATAATTCCCGTAAAAGCCGAGTTATACAGCTGCAAAGCTACAGTGGATATAATAAATGCTGGTCCTGACGAAAAACAGAAGCATATGCATCGATTATACTCGTCGTCTGTTATTTCTATTTCTTTACTCTGAAGAAGCTTTGCGCCGACAGGGTATCCTGAAATATTTGACAAGATAAAAACAGAAAAAAGCTCAGGTGTGAGCTTGAAGACATATCTTGATAACGGACTGAATAGCTTACCAATCAATATATGAAATCTGCTTTTAGTAATAAGACAGGCAAGAATCATGGAACCATATAATGACGGAACAATAAAATAAACACACATCCTGATTGAATTGGCAGTTTCAGTTTTAAGTGTTTCGTAAAAGAATATGCAGACTACTGAAAAGAATATAACAATTGCTGAAAAAATAAAAGAGCGGATATTTATACTCGAATTCATTTATTACCTGTTCCTTTCAGAGATTTTTAATAATTTATATGAATGATATCATCTGATTATTAATATAAATTAAAATATAGCACAGTTGGTTTTAATTTGATTATTTGAAAGGAATTTATCCGATGAACAGGTTGATTGAAAACGGCAGAAATATATTTGGCCTTGAAACAAGTACACAGATATATGATAACAAGAAAATCGTGCTGAGTAAATGTCATAAAATAATTGAGTATAATGACATTTATCTTAAAGCTGACGCTGGCAATTTGATTATCGAAATATGGGGAAATGGGCTTTCACTTGATGATTACAATACAGAGGGAATAATTATATATGGGAAAATAAGCTCAGTTTCATTTACCGAGCCCCTTCACGAAAAAAATAAACGAAGGGAAGGCAGAAATAAATGAAAATAAGGAGAATAATATATTTCAGAGCAAGAGGAAATAAACTTATAAAATTTGTAAATCAGGTGAGAAATTCAGAAATTATCTGCACAGGACAGAAATATAAAAACGAAGAGTATACAGGACAGATTTATGCAACTGATATGGAAAAACTGCGAAATCTTGCAAAAGAATGCAATACAGAAATTTTTATAGACGGATATGATGGTAAAATCTTTAAGGTAATGAAATACAGAATAAGATACGGTATAGCAGCAGGATTTATGATAATGATATTTTTTATTTTTATCATGTCAAATGTTGTTGTTAAAATAGAAATAAGTGGGAACAAGAGTATAAATGACAGCCAGATAATATCAGTGCTCAGTGAGCTTGGAATAGAAAAAGGAAAGTTTATTCCGGCTCTTGACCTTGCGTTATGTGAACAGCGTATTAAGCTTATGCTAAACGATACGGGCTGGGCAGCTATAAGAAGCCAGGGCGGAAGGATAATTGTTGATATTCATGAAATAGATGACACGCCGACTACGGTTGAACTTAATATGCCGTGTAATGTTGTTTCATTAAAGGATGCAGTAATAATTTCAATGAACACAAAAATAGGAGATAATATTTTAAAACCCGGTGATGCTGTAAGCCGCGGTGAAATAATAGTAAGCGGTGTTATGGAAAATGAAGGGAATAATTTTGTGGTAGGGCATGCAATGGCAGATGTTATAGGACAGTATCAGGAAACTGAAACATTTATACAGAATTTTTCTAATGATAAAAAAATATATACAGACACGGAGAAAAAAAAATATATTGATTTTTTTGGATTCAGATTTCCTCTTTTCATAGGTACACCATGTAAAAAAAGTGCAGATTATTCTGAAAAAACCTCATATTTCTCTTTTCTTAAAAAAGAGCTTCCTATAGGTATAGTAATTTCCGACTATAAAATTTTTGAAATAAAAAAAATATGTGATACTGAGGAAGAGGCAACAATAACACTTGAAAACAGAATTGCAATGTATGAGAGAAATTTTTATTCGGAATGTAAAATAATTAAGAAGGACATAAAGAAAAAAAAGTTTGATGACAGACTGGAATACAAGGTTTCATTTATAGTTGAGGGAAACATCGGAACAGAAAAAGAAATCTTTATTAAAGACAAATAGAGGAATATTTTTTGAAATAGTATATATTTTTTGATTGAAAATACTTTTAAAATAATTACTTTTATGTTATAATAATAATAGAGAATACAAACATATATTTAACCGATTTATAAAAGAAAAGAGTGATATTTATGGCTGAAAAAATAATAAACGTAGATAATACAGAAAAAATAATGACATTACTCGGAAACTGCGATTCAAATTTGAACAGCATTCAGAAAAAATACGGAGTAGTTTTGATCAGCCGCGGAAACAGTATTAAAATTATGGGCGAAGATGAAAGTGTAGCACGTGCGGAGCAGGCGATAAAGGCTTTGCTCGATTATGCTGAAAAAGGTGAAAACATAAATGAGCAGGCTCTCAGATATGTTACCGGAATGGTTGCAGACGGAGCAGAAAAAGAATTAAAGGAGCTCGTCGGCGACAGTATATGTATTACTACCACCGGCAAAGTAGTGCGCCCTAAAACAGTTGGACAACAGAAATATGTTGATGCAATCAAAAACAATACAATAGTTATATCAATAGGCCCGGCAGGTACAGGAAAGACGTATCTTGCTGTAGCTATGGCAGTAAGAGCATTCAAGGCACATGAAATAACAAAAATAATACTTACGAGACCTGCTGTTGAAGCCGGTGAAAGTCTCGGATTTCTTCCCGGTGATCTTCAGGATAAGGTAGATCCGTATCTCAGACCGCTTTATGACGGACTTTTTGAAATGCTTGGTGCCGAAAGCTTCCAGAAGCATATGGAAAGAGGTACTATTGAAGTAGCACCTCTTGCGTATATGAGAGGAAGAACTCTTGACAATGCCTTCATAATACTTGACGAAGCTCAGAATACTACATCAGAGCAGATCAAGATGTTCCTGACACGTCTCGGAAATAACAGCAAGATGGTTATTACAGGAGACATAACACAGATAGATCTTCCGGCAAGCAAAAAGTCAGGACTTATAGAAGTAACAAAGGTATTAAAAAATGTTGATGATATTTCAATTCAGAAATTTTCTGACAAGGATGTTGTAAGACACAAGCTTGTTCAGGATATTATCAAGGCATATGAAAAATATTTTGAAGAAGGGAAGAAAAAATAATAATGGCAAAGCTCAAGGTATATATTAAAAATGGACAATCAGAGGTAAAGGTTCCGGTAGGTATCCGTCTGTTGATAAGACGTTGCTGTCAGGCCGTACTTATTACTGAAAAATTTAAAAGAGACACTGAAGTAAGCGTTTCTTTTGTAAATAATAAAGAAATAAGAAACCTTAATAAAATATACAGAAACAAAGACAAGTCAACAGATGTACTGTCATTTCCTTTAGGGGAAAACGGAAATTATGATATAGATTCCGAAACAGGATATGTTATGCTTGGTGATATAGTTATTTCACTTGAAACAGCATTCAAGCAGGCGGATAACTTCGGGCATTCACTTGAAAGAGAAATAGGATTTCTGACTGTCCATTCGATGCTGCACCTCCTTGGATATGACCATGAGACAAGCACTCTTTCTTCAAGAATAATGCGTGAAAAAGAAGAAGCTGTTCTTGAAAAGCTCGGAATATCACGTGATGCAACATTTATTTCAAATGCCGTAAGGTAATGAAAGGGAAATATTAAATGACAAAAACAGTTTTTATAACAATAGCAGGAAGAACAAATGCAGGAAAATCCTCTTTGCTTAATTCTCTTATAGGAGAAAAAATAGCGTCGGTAAGCAGCAAAAGTCAGACAACGAGAACAAAAATCACCGGTGTTGTAAATATAGACGAGACACAGCTTATTTTTATTGATACACCGGGGCTGCACAAGGCGAAAAACAAATTAAGCGAATATATGTTAAAGACTGTGAGAGAGTCAGCGACTGATATTGATGCAATATTTTTTATGGCTGACTGTACAAAACCCCTTGGTGAGCCAGAGAAGGAAATGCTCAGATCGGTAACCGCATCGAAAACTCCTGTCATTCTTTTGCTTAACAAAATTGACCTTTTAAAGGACAAGGCTTTGCTTGCAAAAAAGATTTCAGAGTTAAGCGCCCAGTATGTATTTGATGATATTATTCCTATAAGTGTTCTTAATGATGACGGTCTTGATATTGTCAAAGAAAAAGCACTGTCGCTTGCCGTTGAAAGCCCGCATTTTTTCCCTGAGGATACTATAACGGACCAGCCGGAAAAAATAATTGCCGGTGAAATAATCCGTGAAAAGCTGCTTATGCTTCTTGACGATGAAGTTCCTCATGGGATTGCAGTAGCAGTTGAGACAATGAAAGAACGTGAGGACAAAGATATTCTTGATATATCAGCAGTGATATTTTGTGAACGTGATTCCCACAAAGGCATTGTTATCGGAAAGGGAGGAAGCATGCTGAAACGTGCTGCGACTCTTTCAAGGCAGGATCTGGAGGAGTTTTTCCAGATTAAAGTAAACCTTAAATGCTGGGTAAAGGTTAAGGAGGACTGGAGAAACAGGGATGCAATAATAAGAACACTGGGACTTTCAGATAATTGATTACGCAACATATTTCATTATAATATGCGAAATTATACCATAAATATCCCGGCTTATATAGGATATACTTTTATCAGACAAATGTTTTCATATTCTTTATAAGAAGGTTGATATTATGAACGATGAAATGTGGTTTGATTTTGAAAAGAGCGGAAAAATAGAAGACTATTTAAAATATAAAGGAATAAAATATTCAGGATGGTGCAAAAATGCTTCTGATAACATTAAACGGTATTGTGATCAGGGAACGTCAGTGCGGTGAAAATGACAAATTTATAGATATAATGACTGACAAATGCGGACTAATAGAAGTATTGGTCAGAGGAGCAAGAAAGATTACAAATAAAAACGCCTCTGCTGCACAATTATATTCATTTTCAAAATTTTGTCTTAGTAAACGCCGCGACAGATACTATATAGACAGTGCTGAGCCGATAAAAAATTTTTATGCTATCAGACAAGAGCTTGACAAGCTTGCTCTCGCTTCATATTTTGCTGAAGTTATCTCATATGCTTCTATGCCTGAGGAAAACAGATATGATGATATTCTTCGCCTGTTACTGAATGTATTTTATTATCTCTCAGAAGGTACCAGAGAAACAAAACTTTTAAAAAGCATATTTGAACTGAGATTTATGACTGAAATAGGAAATATGCCTAATGTTCTCGGATGTGCGGAATGTAATATCTATTCAGCTGAAAAAATGTATTTTATTATTGAAAATGGGACCATGTATTGCAGCAGCTGTTTTTCAAAAAAGGAAGGTACAGCCGTTTGCATAAATGATCCCGTTCTTCATGCAATAAGACATATTGTTCTTGCAGATTTTAACAGACTTTTTAATTTCAGATTATCAGAAAAACCCTCGGAAACACTGGCATATATTTCGGAAAATTATCTTATCACTCATATAGGAAGAACATTTAAGACATTGGAATTTTACAAAACAGTTATAAAATGAAAAAGAAAAAGAGAGGAATTAATGGATAATTATTCAAAAAAACTCGAATTACATAAAATACTTGAAATGCTTGCAGCAGAAACGTCCAACCAGACAAGCAGACAAATGGCACTGGAAATACGTCCTGTATTTGACTGCGATGATGTAAAGGATGAAATCAATAAGGTTTCACAGGCATTTTCTCTTTCTGTCAGATTCGGTACACCTCCGTTTATGGATTTTAAAGATATAAATAATCATCTTTCACGTGCAAAATCAGGCGGAAGACTGTCACTCAGGGATCTTCTTGATATACTTGGAATGCTTAAGCAGATTAAAATGATATATGACTGGCACAGACACTGTGAAGATGTTGAAACCGAGCTTGACTCGCTTTTTTCAGGCCTCATGCCAAATGACAGCCTTCTTAACAGACTGGAAACCTCTATTATATCTGAAGATGAGCTTTCGGATGCTGCAAGCCCGGAGCTTGCAACAATAAGAAGAAAGATAAATCAGGTCAGCTCAAAGCTCCGTTCTACACTTGATAAAATGATAAAATCACAGTCCGTACAAAAATGCCTTCAGGAACCGGTCATTACAATGAGAGACGGCCGTTTTGTGCTTCCTGTTAAATCAGAACATAAGGGAGCCGTTCCAGGACTTGTGCATGATACATCCGCAACAGGTCAGACATTTTTCATAGAACCTATGTCAGTTGTCGAATGCAACAATGATATACGCATACTTGAAAGTCAGGAACAGGAAGAAATCGATAAGATAATACGCCAGCTTACTGCAGAGTGTGCACTCTACGCTGATGGAATAGCTGAAGGTTTCCGTGTCTGTACGGTACTTAACCTGTATTTTGCAAAGTCAAACCTTGCCGCTAAAATGAAAGCATCTGCACCGATAATATCAGACGACGGTATAATTGAACTTAAAAAGGCCCGTCATCCGCTTATAGATCCTAAAAAAGTCGTTCCGGTTGATATTTCGCTTGGTGAGGATTATACGGCACTTATTATAACAGGACCTAATACAGGTGGTAAAACCGTAGCATTGAAAACAATAGGACTGCTTACGCTTATGACAATGTGCGGGTTGCTTATTCCTGTATCTGACGGAAGCCGCGTATCGGTATTTAAAAATATTCTTGTCGATATCGGTGACAATCAGAGCATAGAACAGAATCTATCTACATTTTCTTCACACATCAATCAGGTGATAAATATTATTGACAGGGCTGACGAAAAATCACTTATACTGCTGGATGAGCTTGGTTCAGGTACTGATCCTGTTGAAGGTGCTGCGCTTGCGGTTTCGATAATAGAACGACTGAAGTCAAGCGGTGCAAGACTAATGGTAACAACTCACTACCAGGAGCTTAAGATATACGCAATAGAAACAGAAGGAACACAGAACGCATCATTCGAGTTCAATATTGCAGAGTTAACACCGACATATAAACTTATTACAGGTTCTCCGGGAAAATCCAATGCGTTTGAAATCTGTAAAAGTCTTGGAATGCCTGATGCCGTAGTTGATGAGGCAAGGCAGCTTGTAAGTGAAGAAAATATGAGGCTTGAAAATGTAATAGAAAAGCTTGAGCAGGCAAGAACTGAGCTTGAGGCACAGAATGAGGAAGTAAAACGCCTTAAAAACGAAGCAGCAATTAATGCTGAAAAACTCGAAAAAGAACTGGCTGAAATAGAAAATTACAAACAAAAAGAACTGGAACGCGCAAGAAATACTTCAATGACTATAATTGAAAACACAAAAATACAGTCAAACGAGCTTCTTGATGAACTCCAGTCAATCAGAAAAAACAAGGAAAAAGAAAATTTCAGCGAAATGGTAACGGAAGCAGAGAGAACAAGCAAAAGAGTTCTTAATAAAATGTATGATAAGGCAAATCCCGTTACCCCGAAAAGGAAAGACAACTACAAGCTGCCTCGTTCATTAAAGGCGGGTGACTATGTATTCATACCAAGTATAAATCAGAATGGTACAGTAGTCGGAAATGTTGACAGAAACGGATTTGTATTTGTTCAGGCAGGAATAATGAAAATGAAATTAAATATTTCCGAGCTCCGTCTTGCCGAAAAGGAAAAAACACAGAAAAAAAACAGCAATATGATGGTCAGACAGAAGAAGAACACAGCTGTAAGACAGGTCCAGCAGGAGCTTGATATTCGTGGATACGCATCTGATGAAGGCGTTGCAGAGGTTGAGATGTTTTTAAACAATGCTGTTATGACAGGCTTGTCACTTGTAACCGTTATACACGGAAAAGGAACAGGAGTTCTGAGAAAAGCTGTTCACGCAAGGCTTAAAACACTTTCAATTGTCAAAAGCTATCGTCTTGGAGTATATGGTGAGGGAGAAGACGGCGTAACTATCATTGAACTCAAATAGGCAGAAAGGATAACTCATTAATGGTTGATGTATGTTTGGCGGGAACAGGTGGAATGATGCCGTTGAAAAACAGATGGCTTACCTGTTGCTATATTGAATATAACGGAAAATCAATTCTGATTGATTGCGGTGAGGGGACACAGATTGCGCTTACAGAGGCAGGGTGTAAGATAAGTAAGCTTGAAACACTTTTTATAACACACTTTCATGCAGACCATATTTCAGGTCTGCCGGGACTTCTGCTTTCACTTGGAAATCACTCAAAAAAAACTCCTCTTAAAATTTACGGACCAAAGGGAATAAAAGAAATAGTCAGAAACCTATGCTGTATATGCGGAAAGCTTCCTTATGAACTTCATATCACAGAGATAGATACTGACAAACCGACAGATTTCGGAATCCCGGAGATAGATAAAACAGTGAATGTAAAGGCGTTTCCTCTCAGACATACTGTGCCGTGTCTTGGATATTCATTTGTATTTACAAGGAAACCGGTGTTCAATCCGGAAAAGGCAGAGGCACTTATGATTCCCAAAACGCTCTGGGGCATGCTCCATTCAGGACAGAGTATAGAGCATAACGGATTTACAGTTACAACTGAGATGGTAACTGACGGGGGAAGAAAGCCTGTTAAAATAACATATGCTACGGATACGAGACCAGTTGATATAATAACCGATACAGCCTTCAGATCGGACCTGTTTATATGTGAGGGAATGTACGGAGATGATGAAAATGCCGAAAGCATGGCTGAAAAAGGACATATGCTTTTTTCTGATGCGGCATACATAGCATCAGATGCAGAGGTACAGAGACTGTGGCTTACTCATTACAGTCCGGCAATGATGAATCCGCAGCAGTATGAGAAAAGTATAAAAAAGAAATTTGCAGATACAACTATAAGTAAAGACGGACAGAAAATAACGCTTTAAAATTTCAGTAACACTTTTTTTTGACCTCCATATAATGAAATATAAAGCAAAGAACAACGATAAAAGTTAAAAACTTCAGTCAGTGTTCATTTGTTTTAAATACATTATATATAGGAGAGTTTCATTATGAACGGAAACTGTTGTTGGTGGATTATCATTCTTATACTTTTATTTACTTGCTGTGGCAACGGAATAGGCGGATTAACAGGCGGTTGCGACGGTGGTTGCGGTGGTTGCGGTGGTTGCGGTGGCTGTGGCGGCTGCAATAATGTCTGTGGCTGTTAATTAATAATCAACAAAAGCACCGGATTTATTCCGGCGCTTTTGTTTAAAATGACATAGACAATATGACTAAAAAGCTTATAGTCATTATATTGAATATGACATTTTGATTAACTGTTGCGAAAAAGTACAAAAAAAACTTGACAAAATTTAAAAATGCAGTTATAATAATCAATAGCATATCAATTTGGTTTTGTTAGCTGAGGATGATAAGTAATAATGATAAAATCAGAAGAAAAGATTTTTACCGGAGATTCTGAAAAGACAGACGAAGAATTGCTTGAAGATATAAACTGCGGTAAAAATGGTATAAAGGAAATACTTAATCGTTATGCACTTAATATTCATATAAAGGCTGATTTAATGTCTGCAACAAAAGCAGATGCAGAAGATTTGATGCAGGAAGGTTTTTTGGGGTTGTTGAGTGCAGTAGCAGGATACGACAAGACAAAAAACATTAAGTTCTGTACTTTTGCAGAGGTATGCATAATTAATAAAATGAAAACTGCACTCAGAAAAAATAATCGCAAGGTCATACCTGTAGATACCCTTGAAGAATCTGTTAAACAGAAGGATTTTGATGATCCGGAAAGTATTTATCTCAGGAAAGAAAGCATTAATGAGTTTTATCTGAAGTTATCTGAGGTTCTTTCGAAAAAGGAACTTGAGATTTTCCGGTTATTTTTAAAGGGCTCCACATATGAACAAATGGCTTGTCAGTTAAATATTTCCCTCAAGGCTATTGATAATGCAATGCAAAGGGTGAGACGGAAGCTTAAATCAGTTTGGAGAGCAGACCATTTTAAAGTTGATTAGTGTCTTAAGTAAAACTAATCAAAATATATGGCCCAGTAGCTTAATTCCAGAGCGTTGTTTATCAAAGGTGGCGGTGGAAATCCGTCCGTGGTCTAAAAAAATTCTCAACAAGAATAAGTGAGGTAATTGAAAATGTTTGAAGACAAGACATTAGTATGTAAGGATTGCGGAGCAGACTTCGTATTCACAGCAGGAGAACAGGAATTCTATGCTGCAAAAGGTTTTGAAAATGAACCACAGCGTTGCAAGGATTGCCGTAATTCAAGAAAGAACTCTTCAAAGGGTGAAAGAGAAATGTTTATAGCTACATGTGCTTCATGCGGCGGTGAAGCAAAGGTTCCTTTCAAACCAAGAGAGGATCGTCCTGTATATTGCAGCGAATGTTTCGCTAAGATGAAGGAAGATTAAGTACTTTATGAAAGCGTAGCCTGTTAAGGTTACGCTTTTTCTTATTATTGTAAAATGCAGTTAGAATAAAACAGACTATACTACATATGATATATGATATTTAAGCAATGATAAGAAAAGCCATATGTTAAAATTAAATTAAAGAACTTAAAAAATGATTTTGGAGGAATTGAAAATGGATTTCAGAGTTAATAAGGATATGATAATAGGCGAAATACTTGATAAATGTGAGGCAACAGCACCTATGTTCATGGAAATGGGCATGCATTGTCTGGGCTGTCCTTCAGCAAGAGGAGAATCACTTGCAGATGCATGTATGGTTCACGGTGTAGACCCTGACGAATTTGAAAAAAAGATAAATGATTTCATTGCATCACTATAATATAAATATTACTTTTTTGTTTTTTTCAATGTGAGATCTGCGAAGAAAATGCTGTAAACAGAGCAAAATTAATTCCGGATTTTTTAAAATCGTATATATAAATTTCTCTGCTGAACCGGCAGAGAAATTTTTTATTTACAAATATAATGATATTTGTTATAATTAATATATTAATTTATAATTTTAAAAGTATAAATTATGGATTTTCTGCGCATATATACCTGACAGATCTGTACTTAACAACCGGTATTTTCCCTGTTATATGGACTGAATATAAATTTTTATGAAGATAACTGAGTTTTCTGCGGATCCCCGGTCTTTCTTTACCCTCAGACACATATCCTGTTTATATACTGAGTAGTAAAATTTATTTATTATATAATATTTGTTATATGCGTTTGAAATTTATTATAATACAAACATTAAGGGGATGATTATTATAACACCTGATAAAAGATTATTAAAATGTGCCGATATGGTAACCGGTAAAGGAAAAGTATGTGATGTAGGAACAGATCATGCTTACTTATCAGCCTATCTTGTACAGCAGAAAATATGTAACAGTGTAATAGCAAGTGATATTGCAGACGGACCTCTGGAGGCAGCACAGATAACAATAGAAAGGCTTGGGCTTTCGGACAAGGTTACAATTATAAAGTCAGACGGACTTAAAAGCATTGACCCTGACGGTGTGACAGATGTGATAATTGCCGGAATGGGTGCGGAGACTATAAGTTCAATTATCAGTGACACAAAATGGCTCAGAAATAACATTAATATAATTATTCAGCCTATGACAAAGATACCTTTTATGCGAAAATGGCTTTATGAGAATAAATTTGAAATTACAAAGGAAGAGGCTGTTTCGGATGAGGGATTTATATATACGGTAATGAATGTCAGATACAGCGGATACCATATAAAAATAAATGAAACCGTTGCAAATGCCGGAAAATTTAATTATTCAGATGCTGACGCAAAAAAATTCGGTGAAGTACAGATTAACCGGCTTAGAAGTATCGCTAACGGAATAAGCCAGTCGGACCCTGAAAGTGAAAAGGTACTGATGCTCAGGGATTTATGCATGAAAATATCAGATATGATTTCAGGAAACATCACAGTTACGGTTGAGGATGTTTACAATCAGATAAACGAGGCTGCTGATTTTTCAACGCAGGACAGCTGGGATAATTCTGGACTTCTTGTCGGCAGCATGAAAGATAAGGTAACAGGAATATTAGTGACACTTGATATTACGGATGAAGTAATAAAAGAAGCATTGGCTGAAAAAGCAAATCTTATTATATCTCATCATCCGGTTATTTTCCATCCACTGAAAAATCTCTCACCAAAAAATCCGGCCGTTAAAATGGCTGCAGCAGGAATATCTGCAATCTGTGTTCATACACCGATTGATATGGCTGTAAACGGCATTAACGATATAATAGTCGATATGCTCGGAGACAAGTTTAAACTTCTTGAATGTATCCGACCGATTATTCCGCTGAGAGACGGATCACCTGCAGGTACAGGACGGATATGTGAGTTATCAGATAGCATGACGGCTGCTCAGATGGCAGTGAAGCTTAAAAAAATATTCGGATGCAGGGTAGTAAGATACACAAATACTGCTATTCCGGTTAAAAAAATAGCAATATGTTCAGGAAGTGGAGGCTCACTTCTTGGGGATGTAATTGAAAATGATTGTCAGGCATATATTACCGGTGATATAAAGCATGATATCTGGATAGAAGCAGCAAATAATAATATTGCACTGTTTGACTGCGGGCATTTTTATACTGAAACGATAGTAACAGAATACATATCAAAATTACTGCAGGCAAATATCATGGGAGTAAAAACTATTTCAGCAAAATCAAATATTGATGTAGTTTCTTATGAGGTCTGAACGAGGAGAAATTTATGGCATTAGACGGAGCATTTCTTTATATGATAAAAAAAGAGCTGAGTTTTCTTATCGGCTCTAGGGTTGACAGAATACATCAGCCGTCAAAGGAACAGATCATTATGAATCTCAGATACAGGGGAGGAAGTAAAAAGCTCCTTATTTCTGCATCTGCAGATAGCGCAAGAGTTCATATTACAGAAAAGGATATTGAAAATCCTGCTGCTCCGCCGATGTTTTGTATGCTTCTGAGAAAACATCTAGGTGGAGGAAAAATTATTGATATTCGCCAGGATGGTCTTGAACGTATACTGTTTATTGATTTTGAATGCACTGACGAGCTTGGTGATGTTGTAACTATGACATTGGCATGCGAAATAATGGGAAAATATTCTAACATTATTCTTATAAATAAAGACGGTAGGATTACAGACAGCATCAGGCGTGTTGACAGTGAAATGTCAAGAGCACGACTGGTTCTTCCGGGTATGACATATGAGCTTCCCCCGAGAGATAACAGGCTTTCATTTATTATGTCATCAAAAGAGGAAATCAGAAAAGCCTTATCAGACCAGAAGACCGGAGAAATATCCAAGGCACTCATACGTGTATTTGAAGGAATATCGCCTGTAGTTGCAAGGGAATGGGCATTTTACAGTACAAAAGGAATTGAAACCGATATCTCAGTGATAGATGAAAATATTATAAGCAGACTTCTGTTTATAATATCCGAAACAAAAGAAGCTATCCTGAATGACAAAACAAAATATACTGTTTTAAAGACAAAGGAAGGTACACTTAAGGATTTTTCATTTATGCATATTTCGCAGTATGGAACTATGATGGTTTCATATGATATGGAAACTGCGTGTCAGACTCTTGATTATTTTTATGCGGTACGTGATGATAACTCAAGGATAAGGCAGAGAGCCAATGATTTATTCAGACTTCTTATGAATCTTGCAGACAGAATAAGCAAAAGAATTGCAAATCAGAAGCAGGAGCTTATTCTTTGTGAAGGTAAGGATAAGATGAAGCTTATGGGGGATCTTCTTTCAGCTAATATATACCGGATAAAAAAAGGCGATAAAGAGGTGCTTCTTGAAAATTTCTATGATTCAGACTGCCCTGAAGTTAAAATTGAACTTGATGTAAGACTTACTCCGTCTCAGAATGCTCAGAAATATTATCACGAATACAAAAAGTCAGTGACTGCTGAGAAAAAGCTTGCAGAGCAGATAAAGCATGGAGAAGATGAGCTTGCATATATAGAAAGCGTATTTGATTCACTTACAAGAGCAAGGAGTGATATTGATGTAATCGAGCTTCGTATGGAGCTTGCAGAGCAGGGATATATAAAGACATCAAGATTAAAAGGAAAACCGCCAAAGGAACAGCCGCCTTTAAAGTTCCGGTCAAGCGATGGATTTTTAATCCTTGTAGGTAAGAACAATAAGCAAAATGATAAGATTACACTTAAAACAGCAGGAAAAAATGATCTTTGGTTCCATACACATGATATTACCGGTTCACATGTAATATTGTTTACTGAGGGGAAGGAACCATCGGATAAGGCTGTAAGGGAAGCTGCTATGCTTGCTGCATACCACAGCAAGGGAAGAAACTCTTCACAGGTTCCTGTTGACTATACTCAGGCAAGGTATGTAAAAAAACCGGCAGGAGCAAAGCCAGGGATGGTTATATTTACAAACAACTTAACGGTATATGTAAAACCTGATGAAGAAACAGTAATCAGTATGAGAGAAGGAAACAGGAATGCTTAATGAAATAATAGATAAAAATTTTGATGATATGCTTTTTAAGCTTGGTCAGATAATAAGGATTCCAAGCATAGGTTCGGAAGCAAAGCCGGGAATGCCTTACGGTGAAAAATGTGCCGAGGTATTAAAAAAATTTCTGGAGCTTGCATCAGAGGAGGGCTTTTATACAAAAAACCATGATAATTACGTAGGAACAATAGAATACAACAAAAAGCCGGCAAAACTCGGCGTTCTTTGTCATCTCGATGTTGTTCCTGTAAACAAAGACGAATGGACCTATGATCCTTTTATAACCGAAGTTCACAACGGAAGAATTTACGGAAGAGGTACTGTTGACAACAAGGGACCTGCAATAGCAGTATTGTTTGCTCTTAAAGCTCTTAAGGAGTCAGGAACGGATCTTACACATAATGTTAGATTTATTGTAGGGTGTGATGAAGAGAGAGGTTCATCTGATATTGAACATTATATGAAAACAGAAAAAATGCCTCCGATGGTATTTACGCCTGACGGAGACTATCCTGTAATAAATATTGAAAAGGGAATGCTAAGACTACGTTTCAGCCGGAATATCACTATGAAACATATAAAGAGCATATTCGGAGGAAGTGTTGTAAATGCCGTCCCTGATGTTGCAGCTGCATTTATTGCAGAATTTTCCCCTGATGATATTAAAGGCAGCAATGAAAATATAATCATTTCACAGGAAAACGGCGGCGTGCGTGTAACATACAAGGGACTGGCAGCACATGCATCTACACCGACACTTGGCGATAATGCAATTACAGGCCTTATTGAATTTCTTAAACAGCAGGATATAGACGACAATGAAAAAAATATCCTTACTAAGCTTGGAGATTATTTTCCTCATAATGATACTGCCGGCACAGGATTGGGAATACAGATATCTGATAACAAATCAGGTGATCTTACAGGAGTTCTGAGTATAATTAATTACAGTGACGAGGTGTTTGAATGCAAAATGGATATACGATATCCTGTTACAGGTAATAAAGATATAATTATAAGCAGGGTAAGGGAAAGACTGTCATCCGCAGGATTTGATCTGTTTATTGATTTTGCCAACAACCCGCATATTGTTGATGAAAACAGTGAATTTATTAAAACACTTCTGGATGTATATCATGAACAGACAGGATTTGAGACATACTGCAAAGCAATAGGCGGAGGAACATATGTACACGATATTGAAGGCGGAGTGGCATTTGGTGCTGAGTTTCCGGGAGAAATAAATAATATGCATGGAAATGATGAATCAATTACACTTGAAAGTCTGAGACTCAATACAAAGATTATCGCAAATGCAATATATCAGATATGCAAGTAAAAAAGCAGCGTAATCGTTAATTTCGATTACGCTGCTTAATTTTTTTGTAAATAGATTATTGTTGAATAGGCTCGATAAACTCTGCCAAACAGTATCCGGTCATATCGTTATATGAAACCCTGAACCATCTTATCGTATCATCATCTGTCATAACTGTTTCAAGAATTTCAACTACATCGCCTTTTACAAGCTGATGAAGTACATCTGCGTCATAAAATGTATCTGTACGTATACTGAGTGTGTCACCTGTTACAGTACCGAGGTTTTTTGGCGCTGTAAGCTGTTCACAGTCAAGCTTTACTGACAAAGGTGATTTGTCAGTAGAATCATCATCAAACTTAAATGAAGCCTGTATTGTATAATTATCGTTTTCAAATACTCTGTATGCATAATAATATGAATCATTTTCATTGATTACAGGTGCAGGCTTTGCAAAATTCAATGCGCTAGAAAGCTGTGAATATGTCATGTCAGCTTTTATTTCAGGAGTGATGAAGCCGGCATCAGTTACTGTTATGGATGAAATTACAGACTCATCGGTAAGTGTTTTATCAAGTGTAGAGAATGTAAGCGGATAGCCAATATATGAAATAAGCGTTGTATCTGCCATTTTTATTGTATACTGTTCACCGAACTTATCTTTAAGATCCTTTAATGTTTTTCCTATAAGGTCAACGGCAAAATAGTCAGACTTAATAAGATCTTCTGCAGTTGTTTCAGCAACTGAATCCGGAACTGATGAGGAAGATTCTGATGCCTGAGGCTGTGACTTAGGTAATTTTTTATTTGTAAAGTTCAGATATATAAGCAAAAGAGAATAAAGAAAAATAATAACTGAAAGAATAAGTATACATATATGAAGCATATTTGAGGGCTTTACGACTGTAATAAGTTCTTTTGACTCAGGATCAAGATCAATGTATTCATAAGTTTGTCCGCATTTTTTACATACATCGGTACCCCTAGGTATTTTTACTCCGCAGTTTTTACATCTTTTCATAAATATTTCACCTATTTTGTTTTTTATTTGTAATTAAATTTGTTATATAGAATTATAAAATGCTATATATTTAATTATATATTATTTAAGTACTAATTGTCAATATAAATACAAGATAAAAACCAAATTAAATTTTGTACCAAATGTATTGACCTTTAATGTAGCAAAATGCTATAATTTATTAGTGATAATTATTAATTTTTATGCTTGGAGGCTGAAAAATGATTGTAACTGATGATAAAATAATTAGTTTAGTGGGATTTGCCCGTCAGATGAATTGTACTGACATACATATATCTATGGATCATCCTGTTGTACTGAGGAAAATGGGCGAGCTTATAAAAACTAATTTTGAGGCAAACAATGAAGACATAAAAAAAATGATAATGTCTATGGTTGATGAAGAACAAAAGAATCTGATAAACGATAGCAAAGAAGTAATTACAACGTTTGATATGCCTAAACCACAGTCATTCAGGCAGAGAGTATGTATCTACAAGCAGATGGGTAAACTGGCAGCAGCTATACGACTGTTACCGTATTCAACAATTCCGATAGAAGAACTCAGTATACCTGAATCAGTTATAACCGAGCTTATTCGTCCGGCAGGAATAACATTTATTACAGGACCTGCAGGAAGCGGAAAAACAACAACAGCAGCTTCAATTATTCAGCAGATTTGCAACACAAATCCTATGCACATAATAACTTTGGAGGAGCCTGTTGAATATTTATTCAGAAGTACAAAGTCAACAGTACATCAGAGACAGATAGGAACTGATGTTGATTCATTCAGCAAAGCATGCGAATTCGCATCGAAGGAAGATACGGATATAATTTATATTTCAGATATACGTGATTTTGATACGCTTAATGCAGCTGTGAAGGCTGCCGAAGGTGGACATGCAGTAATAGCGTGCTATAATGCAAACAGTATTCTTCATGCTCTTGATTCACTTGAAGAGCTTTGTCCTACTCAGAGACAGGAAAGATTCAGAATAAGATTTTCAAATGTAATAAGATCAATGATAAATCAGAAGCTTGTACCTTCTGCAGACGGAGCTTCAACTGTTATTGTAAACGAAATTATGATCTGCAATGATGCAATAGCTAATGTTCTGCGTCAGGAGAAAAAAGAAGATATAAAAAATATTATGCAGACAAGCTCTGCTCTTGGAATGCATACACTTAACAGTATTCTTGTAAAGCTTTGCGGAAGCGGAACAATAACACGTGAGTCAGCTATAAGATGTTCAGCTGACCGTGATGACCTGCTTCAGTATCTTAAATAAAAAATTTCAGTCTGGTACATTTTTATGTATCAGACTGAAACTTTATGCTTTTAAAACGTTTTTTCTTTTATTTTTCTTTTGCTTATAAAGAAGAATATCAGCATTTTCAAGAATATCACTTAGCTGAATGCTTTGATCGCATACAAAAGGATAAATACCAAGGCTCATATTAATATAGTATGGCTTGTCACATTCGTTGTTGAAGTTTTCTGTTGTCATATTGATTCGGTTTGTAATAAGATTAAGATTTTCCGCATTTCCCAGAAGTGCAAATACAGCGAATTCATCTCCGCCTATTCGTCCTACTATATCAGTAGTACGGAATGAACGCAGAAGAATATTTGCTATTGATTTAAGTGAATAATCCCCGTCGTCATGACCAAATTTGTCGTTGATTACTTTAAGGTTATCCATATCTGCAAATACGACGACAGCATTTTTTCCGGCATTTGCAGGATTGCTTATTATTGACTGGGCATTGTCAAAATATCCTCGTCTGTTAAATACTCCTGTAAGTTCATCATGCTTTGATATTTTTTCAAGATTTTTATTGTTTTCTTTTTCTGATATAAGCATTGTATGCCATTTGTTAAGAACACTGCTGTATTTTATCGCCGTGCTTACCTGAACAGCTACCTTGTCCATGTACTTATAAAGCTCAGGTGAAATATCACAGATAAGGATTCCGTATAGCTCTTCGTTTGAGAAAAGAGGATTTATTACGAGTGATGATGAGTCATGAGCTGAGATGTAATTGTTTCTGAACAGATCACTTACATGAATGCATGGGTTGTGTGAATAATATTTTATGTTATCATTTACCTGAGAGAATTTAAGGTGAATTGTATCAGGCGGAGTCCATGGGCTGTTGTCATTGTGCATAACAGGATTTTCAAATAGCAGAAGATAGCTTCTTTTAAAGCCGATCAATGAAAGCCTTTTCATTACAGGGTAAAAAGCCTTGTCGTTTGTTTCTCCTGTAATAATTACGTCGTTTACAATTGAGTTTATTATCGAGTCCTTATTATGTATCTGTTTTAATAAATGAGAGTCAGTTATTTTGTAATATGTGGAAATTTCTCTGTAAATCTGAGAGAAAATTAGTCCTGCCTCACCACTGCTTTCAATAGAGATTTTACAGCAGATGGCGTCAATAATATTAAAAATCGTGTCGTAGGAGATTGCTTTAAGTGCACCTGTCTGAATAACATCCGAAAGTGCCGAAATAATAACTTTTCTTGCCTGCTTTGATTTTACAGAACTTGTATAGTTAAGAAGTGTTTCAAAAAAGTTTCTGAAACACACCTTGATATTGTCATATGTTTGCCTGGTAAAATAATGTGACAGAAGAGGAGAATCATCACTTCCAAAAAGATAAAACATATAATCATCAATTGTAAGAGAATCAATCTGATTTTTATGGATTTTTGAGTCTGCAAATATATAACTTAATTTTTCAGTTGATGTATTTTTACATCCGCATGAATTTCTTATTATAAGTGTTGTCGGAACAGTTATACGCTGGATTTCAGTTTTTCCCTTTATAGTTGATGCAAATTCTACAGACTGATATCCAAGGTCAAAGCTGCTGGCTTTTACAGTTGTAAGGGTAGGGGAAAGATTAACGGCTGTATGGGTATTGTCAAAGCCTATTACAGCAATGTTCTTTCCGACGGTGTATTTGCTTTTTGAGAGGATATTGTATCCTCCCTTTGCCATTTCGTCATTTGCAAAGCATATAGCATCAAGGTCAGGGTTTTCGTTAATAAGCTGCTGCACTTCCAGTTCGCAAAATTCGGAAAAGTTCCCGTATACGACTAAATTGTGGTCAATAGGAAGATTGTTTTCAAGAAGTGTCTGAAAGTAAACGTTTAGTCGTTCCACAGCGTCAAAATTTAACTTTGATCCGCTTACAAATCCTATTTTACGGCAGTTATGTTTATGTATAAGATGATTAATTGCTTTATTGAGGCCTGTCCTGTTGTCAAATTTAATTGAATGATAGTTTTCATATTCAGAGGACATTGTTATAATCGGAATGTCCGGGAATTTTTTTAAAAATACCAGAATTTCATCCTCAGTAAGGGTGTTTCCTATATTTCCAGTCATGATAATAAGAACGTCAAGATTTTTATAGCTTCCTATGTCATATATTGTATTATATTGATAATAGTAAGGGGATTGCATTAAATCATTATAATTTGCGTTTAGATACATTCCAGGGAAAATTATAAGATTTGCATTAATATCAGCAGCAGCAGCAACTGCGCCCTGACACACGGAGCATGTAAAATCATCGTTAAAGTCGCTGACATACAAGCCAATGTTTAATTTACTGTTTCTCATAAGTTTCCTCCTAATATGAGTATTATATTTATATAATAATAATTATAGCATACAGTAAGTGTAAAATACAATAGAAATATATAATTTTATTTAAATTTACTATTTTTATTTATAAATATAAAAATATTGTAACTGTTCAGGACTTCAGTCTTCAAGGGCATAAAACACATTGCCTTCAAAGACATTAAGAATT
>JAEWXO010000013.1 GCA_023458875.1 Bacillota bacterium
TATCTGAGGCATACTGTCCTCAGTATCAAGTATAAGTCCCGCTCTTTTTCGTCCTCCGCGTCCGAACGGCACTATTACACGTACTCCACGGACGGCCGTTTCATAAAGCTCCGGCGGAACAATATATGAAAACGGCTTGTCAAACGAATATGCAACATTATATACGGCAACAGCTGCCGTTCTGACATTGTCCGCCATAAAACACTGCATTATTTCTGCTGCTCTTCTTCATTTTCTTCTTCGGTACATTCAATGATTTTGTATTTTCCGCCTGCAAATTCTTCAACGGCTGTCTTAACTGGCTTTTCTTTAAGGATTTCATTTTTATCATATAGCTCGTCGGCAATCTCTCTTGCTCTTTTTGCAACACCGATAACCAATGAATAGTAGCTTTCATTTTTTGTAATAATCTGAGTAATAGCTGGTCTAAGCATTATTTAACACCTCATCAATAAATTTTTTCTGGTTTTGTGATCTGAGCTTCTGTGAACATATAACTTTTTTAAAGTCTTCAACTGCCTTGTCAAGATCTCCGTTTACTATTATATAATCATATTCATGTGCAAAGCTTATTTCATGTGTGGCCTCTGAAACACGCTGATTTATTATCTCCGCACTTTCAGTTCCTCTTTTTTTAAGTCTTCTTTTAAGCTCCTGTACTGACGGAGGCGCAATAAATATAAACACAGCATCAGGACACTTTTTCTTTATCTGCATTGCACCCTGAACTTCTATCTCGAGAATAACGTTTTTTCCTTCATCAAGCTTCTGGAAGACCTTGTCTCTTGGTGTTCCGTAATAATTTCCGCAATACTGTGCGTATTCAAGCATGCCATCATTGTCTATAAGATTTTCAAACTGCTCTTTTTTTAAAAAATGATAATTGACTCCGTCAGTTTCACCCTCTCTGGGCTGTCTGGTTGTAGCCGATACTGAATAATAAAACTCATCGCTCTTAAGTATTTCCGCGAGTATCGTTCCTTTTCCGCATCCTGACGGTGCAGAAACAACAATAAGAATGCCTTTACTCATCATCTTCATTTCCTCTCTCATCATTACATCTGAGTGCAATAGTTTCAGGCTGCACAGCAGAAAGAATAACATGATCGCTATCCATAACAAGAACCGACCTGGTCCTGCGGCCAAATGTTGCATCAATCAGCATTCCCTTATCTCTTGAATCCTGAACTATTCTTTTTACCGGTGCTGATTCAGGACTTACAATAGAAATAAGCCTCGCTGACGAAACCATATTTCCATAACCGATGTTAATAAGCTTCATTTTCCGATTAACCTCACATGTTTATTCAATGTTTTGAATCTGTTCACGTATCTTTTCTATTTCGGACTTTATGTCTATAACAATTTTTGTTATATCAAGGCTCTGTGCTTTTGAGCCTATTGTATTTGCTTCCCTGTTCATTTCCTGAACTATGAAATCAAGCTTGCGTCCGATAATATTTTCGTTAGCTATAAGATCCCTGAACTGAGAAATATGGCTTAACAATCTGACTGTCTCTTCATCAACTGCAGTTTTTTCTGAAAAAATTGCAGCTTCCGTCAAGATTCTCTGTTCGTCAATTGAACTGTCACCAAGGATTTCAGAAAGCCTTGCGTATAATCTGTTCCTGTAGTTTTCTGTAATTTCCGGTGACCGCTTTTCAATCCGCTTTACCATCTTTTCAATAACCGAAAGCCTGCCGCACACATCAGCACTTAATTTCATTCCTTCACATTCTCTCATGCTGAGGAATTTTTCCGAAGCTGCTGCTGCAACCTGTTTTACGTCATTTAATATGCCGTCCTCATCATCTTCAGCCTTTGAAACATTAAACACATCAGGAAGGTTCATAATCTGCGATAGTGACAGATCATTCATAAGTCCAAGTATATTATTGGCTTCTTTGAGTGCATTTATATATCCCTGTGCTATAGATAAGTTTACATTAACAACAGTATCACAGGCTGCTTCATTTGTAATTGAAACCGTGAGCTCTGTCTTTCCCCGTGAAATGCTGCTATGTATAAGTTTTTTCAAAGGCTCTTCAATGTAGCTGTATGCTCTCGGAACCTTTACTGTAAGCTCACTGTATCTGTGATTTACAGATTTTATTTCAATAAGAATGTCTCTGCCGTTTAAAACCATTCTTTCTCGCCCGAAGCCTGTCATGCTTCTTACCATAATAAAAAACCCCTCCGGTCAGTCTCTGCAATCTGTCTGGATATTGTTATAAGAAAAATTTAACAATAAAACTCCAATTTACTCATTATAATATTATATCACCCTATCGCCAATAAATCAAGCTTTTTTAATCTCTAAACTTTTTTTACAGCATTGACAATTTTCCTGCTACATATTATAATTAATTTGTGTAGCCTAAAAATCTCATATAATTCGTATATTATTGTCAGAACTACTGGATTTATGATGATTTATGATACACAAAAAAAATATGAAAAGTATATATTTAACTGATAAACAGGAAAGGAACAGGACCTAATTATGAAAAAAATCACCGTGAAAACGTCAGAATCATACGATGTTCTTATTGAACAGGGAATCCTCATGAAATGCGGCCGGATAATCGCAGATACTGTAAAAACACGATATGCTGCCCTTATAACTGATGATATCGTTGACAGACTGTATGCAGACACTGTTATAAAATCTCTTGAAGAATCAGGCTTTAAAATAAAAAAGTTTGTGTTTGCAAACGGAGAAACATCAAAATGCTCTGAAACCCTGAACAATATATATACTTTTCTTGCTGAAAATAATATTACGCGTACTGACTGCATAATTGCACTCGGCGGAGGTGTTACCGGAGATATTTCAGGGTATGCAGCGGCTACCTATCTGCGTGGGATTAAATATATACAGATTCCTACTACACTTCTTGCACAGATTGACAGCTCTGTAGGCGGAAAAACAGCTGTAAATCTTCCTTGCGGCAAAAACCTTATCGGTGCGTTCAAGCAGCCTGCCGTTGTAATATGTGACCCTCTTACATTAAAGACCCTTTCTGACAAAATAGTATCTGACGGAATGGCAGAAGCAATAAAATACGGTATGATACGCGACAGAAAACTGTTTGACATTATTGCACAGCACAACCTTCAGAATTATTTTGATGTAGTTGATGATATTATCTTCAGTTGCGTTTCAATAAAAAGTGATATCGTAAAAAATGATGAGCATGACCATGGCGAACGTATGCTCCTTAATTTTGGTCATACTCTTGGTCATTCAATAGAAAGCTATTTTAATTATAAAAAATACACACACGGAAGTGCGGTTTCTATGGGAATGTATCTTATAACCCAAAGATCTGCCGAGCTTTCATTGTGCAGTCATGAATTACTTTCTCTCCTTAAGAATGTTCTTCTTTCATACGAACTTCCGCTTATCCCGACTGCTGATTTAAAAGATCTTGTTCCTCTGTGCTGCAACGATAAAAAATGTGAATCAGAATCAATAAATATAATAATCTGCAGTGACATCGGAACTTCATATATTAAAAAATTGCCTTTTTCAGAATTCTGCTCATTCATGGGCTTATAAACGGAGGTAACAGATGGACCTAAAAATAATTCCACATAAGCTTTCAGGTGATGTCAGTATTCCATCTTCCAAAAGCATTTCTCACCGTTGTCTTATTTGTGCGGCACTTGCTGACGGTGTTTCCGAAATAAAAAACATCAGTATGTCAGAGGACATATATGCTACAATCAGTGCTCTTGAAACCCTTGGAGCCAAATTTGACATTGACAGGGATTCCATTACTGTAACAGGTATTTCAGTTGCAAGCAAGACAGCTGATATTGACTGCGGAGAAAGCGGATCAACACTCCGTTTTATTATTCCTGTTGCATGTGCACTCGGCACTAATTCTGTTTTTTCAGGACACGGACGCCTTCCTGAAAGACCGATTGACATTTACACCCGTGAGCTTTCTTCAAAGGGAATATCATTTTCCTATAACAATACAATGCCGTTTACAGTCAGCGGTACCCTTTCAGGCGGTAATTTCTGCGTTGAAGGCAACGTATCATCACAGTTTATTACAGGGCTTATGCTCGCGCTTCCTTTATGCAGTCAGGATTCAAAAATCTGTCTTACCTCACCTCTCCAGTCAGAGCCTTATGTAGATATAACAATAGAATGTCTCCGAAAATTCGGAATAAATATAGAAAAAACGGAAAAAGGATATTTTATAAAAGGAAATCAAAAATATTCTCCTGCCGTATATACGGTTGAAGCAGATTTTTCACAGGCTGCATTTTTCATTGCCGCAAATTCCATAGGCAATAAAATCAATATTACAAATCTTCCTGATTATGACTGTTCCGCACAGGGAGATAAGAAAATCATTGAAATTGCTGAGCAATTATGTTATAATAAAAACGCTGGCATCAATGATGATTTTTATATAAATGCATCTGATATTCCTGACCTTGTGCCTATACTTGCAGTTCTCTGTTCATTGTCAGAATGCCGTACACATATCACAAATGCCGAAAGACTTAAAATAAAAGAAAGTGACCGTCTTGAGACAACAGCCCAAATGATCAGTAACCTCGGAGGAAACGTTGTCAAAACAGAAAACGGACTTATCATTTCACCAATACGCTCTTTCAGTGGTGGAACAGTTGACAGTTATAACGATCATCGTATTGCAATGGCTGCAGCAATTGCAGCTTCCGCTTCAACAGAAGATGTTTATATTAAAAATTTTGACGCTATAAAAAAATCATATCCGGATTTTCTTTCGGACTACAAAAAATTAGGAGGAGCAGTGTACAATGGCATCAGTTTGGAATAATCGTATATCTATATCAATATTCGGAGAATCACATGGAGCTGCAATCGGAGTCGTAATCGACAATCTCCCGCCAGGTGAATATATAAGAACCGAAGAACTTAAAGCATTTCTTGCAAGACGCGCGCCTAAAAAGAACAAAACGTCCACACCGCGTTCAGAACAGGATCTTCCTCAGATAATGTCAGGCATTTATAATAACAGAACTACAGGTACACCGTTATGTGCTTTTATACAGAACACGGACACACACTCAAACGACTACAATAACGTTAAAACTCTTGCAAGGCCGGGACATGCAGACTATACAGGTGCAAAACGCTATCAGGGTTTTAATGACGTACGCGGTGGCGGTCATTTTTCCGGAAGACTTACAGCTCCTCTTGTATTTGCCGGTGCTGTCTGTGCGCAGATTCTTGAAAGAAGAGGAATTTATACAGGCGCCCATATTGCGGAGATTCATAACATTAAAGATAAAAGCTTTAATTATACAGATATTAAACGTGATCAGATACTCAGTATCCGTAAAAAAGATTTTCCGGTTATCGACGATAATGCCGGTGAACTTATGATAAATGATATCGAAAAGGCCCACAATTCACTTGACTCCGTAGGCGGAATCATTGAATGTGCATGTATAAATATACCGTCAGGTATCGGTTCACCTATATTTGACGGGCTGGAAAATACAATTTCTCAGCTTGTATTCGGAATACCTGCTATAAAAGGAATCGAATTCGGTGCAGGCTTCAGATCAGCGCAGATGCTTGGAAGTCAGAATAATGACGAATTTTATGTTGACGATCACGGACATGTTCTTACAAAAACAAACAATCACGGTGGCATTCTGGGAGGAATATCATCAGGAATGCCTCTTGTATTCAGGGTTGCTGTAAAGCCTACACCATCTATTTCTCAGCCTCAGAATACTGTTGATTATACACAGCTTATGAATAACGTTATCACAATAAAAGGCAGACATGACCCATGTATAGTTCCTCGTGCAGTTCCATGCGTCGAGTCAGCTGCGAATATTGCAATTTTAAATCACATTCTTGATTATCCTAATTTTTAAAAAGAATTATTCCGGAGGAAATTCAATATGAATTATCAGCCTAATGATCTTAATTCTGTAAAAATACTGATCTGCTATCTCTTATATAATCTTGAAACGGAAATAGATTCAGAAGCACTTTATGACATTGCAGTAGAATCCGGCACTATAAATTACTTTTATTATAACGAAGCAATAGACGAATTAATAGTTAATGATACTATTTTATCAAATGTTGATGATGACGGACATCTCTTCTTTTCTCTGAGTGAAAAGGGAATTGAATTTGTACAGGATTTTTCTTCGTATGTACAGCGTTCATTCAGAGACAGGCTTATGTATTCAGCAATGCAGTACAAAGCAAAGCTTCTGAAAAACGCCATCCTTTCTCTGAAATACGAAAACTCCGAAAACGGCTGTAATCTTATATGCAAAATTTCAGACAAGGACAAGCTTCTGGTTGATCTGAAATTATTTACCAAGTCACAGACTCAGGCAGAGCTTATAGGTGAAAAAATAAGCTCAGACCCGTCAAAATTCTATTCAAATTTTATGGATTTTATCCTTTCTAAAAAGCCTCTTAATGATGACGAAGAAGAGTCCTGATTGTAATGCATGGCGACCGGAAAGTGAAGTCCAGGCGACCGCAAAGCATGGTCGACTCTGCAGAGTCGAAATCTCCTGCCACAACCATAGTGGCAATATAAAAAAACCTGTATCAGCTTTAAAAATCTTAGCCGATACAGGTTTTTTATATTTTTATCATTATGCGTTTTTTATAAAATACATAAATAAATTTATTTCATACTTTATATTAAAAAGACGGAGCAGCGTTAGCTACTCCGTCTTTTATAATACTTTCCTGGGATTATTTAATAATTAACCAAGAATTAATTTAATAAGGTGAGTAAGGTCTGATACTGTAATCTTACCATCCTTATTTATATCACCGTTAGGAACCTGATCCTTACCGATTGCAAGCAGTAAATACTGTTTGAGTTTGAAGAGGTCTCTTGTATTTACAATTCCGTTGTTATCAACGTCGCCTACAATAGAAGGTTTTGTTGTTACTGATGTTTCTGTTGGCTTGGTTGTTTCTGATGGTGATGTTACTGATGATGTTTCTGTTGGTTTTGTTGTTTCTGATGGTGTTGTTATTGATGATGTTTCTGATGTTTTAGTTACTGATGAGCTTGTTACTGTGTCTGATGGTGTTGTTATTGATGATGTTTCTGTTGGTGTTGTTGTTACTGATGTTTCTGTTGGTTTTGTTGTTTCTGATGGTGATGTTACTGTTACTGTTTCTGATGGTTTTGTTGTTAATGATGTTGATGTTGTTGGCTTGCCACCAATTACTGTAATCTTTCCAACTACACTAGCAAGCTTGCTTGGATCTACAACTGACTGTCCGTCTTTACCAAGTGTTGAAGCCTGTAAATCAGTAAAGTAAATGTCGTATACTCCGTCTTCAATATCTGCAGGAACTGTTAAGTCAATGTATGCAAATTCACCGTCACCGGTTGCAATGTTACGACCATTACTTGAAATAAACTGGATTCCGCTATTTGACTTGGATGCTGTCCATGTACCGTCAAAATCACTTGCATAGAATGCTGTCTTGAATCCTTCTTTTCCTGTTCCTATTACAAGGTTACCCTGGAATGAACTGATTCCGAATGTGTTGTTTTCAAGAACAAGGCTGATTTCGCTTGTTTTCCCTGCCTCTACTGTTGCATCCTTGAATACAAATCTCATTGCATCCTTATCAATTGGTTTTGATGTTGTTACTGAAGTTACTGAAGTTTCTGTTGGCTTTGTTGTTACTGAAGTTTCTGTTGGCTTTGTTGTTGCTGATGTTTCTGAAGGCTTAGTTGTTGCTGAAGTTTCTGACGGCTTGGTTGTTTGTGATGCCGTTGTCTCTTCAACCGGGTCACCTACCTGGATAAATCCGCCTACGTACAGAGGATTGAGAGCGAATGCTTCGCTGTCTCTTCCTTCATGTGGCACTACATAGTTACACATAGCATTTCCATCTGCAAGGTAGTCGAAGTTTAATGGATAGTATCCGTCCGGTACGTTTTCCTTTACCTTAAGGGTTACTGTTGCATATACATTTGATCCCATCAGGTTTGTTGCGCTCTGATCAAAATACATCTGGAGCAATGTAAGGATGTCGCCTGCATTTTCCTTCTTGTATTCCTTAACTGTTGTGTTTGCCTTCTGTGGTGATCTCTTATATCCTTCTGAATCAGGATCGCCCGGCTTCCAGTCAA
>JAEWXO010000014.1 GCA_023458875.1 Bacillota bacterium
TACAAGCATAAAAAGATACTGAAATATCTCGATTATTGCAAATCCCTTGATTTTTACCGCATTGGATGATTTTAATGCAGATGAAACTTCAAATCTTTTCATAAAGCTTTTAATTCTTTCTGAAATCTGCTTGTTTTCTTCTGCTTTCTGTGTTATAATTTTTGACATGGTATGTAATCTCCTTTGTGATTTATTAATGTTTTGTTGGCACTTACATTATAACATTTTTGGAGACTACATACTATATTTTTTTGTATATATCTATTGAATTTTCAAGATGCACACGCAGTTTATTAACTGCGAAGTTTGAGTTATTATATGTAATTTTACTTTTTATAAATGGAATCGTCAGCTTTAAGTTTATAAAAAAGAATTTACATAAAAAGAAAAACGGACAATAATCTCCATCATGACAACCTCTGACACATCGATAAATCAGGATTTTATTGAAAAAAGAGTAGCACAGTGCTTTTGAAATCAGTATGCAGCACTAAGAACAGACCCTGTTTTTTATTAACCTGCGAGGTTGTATGTAGAGAATAAATTAATTCACCCCCCTGATTTTTTATGAAATCAAGGGGGTGAATAAAGATCTGCTGTCAGTGCATTGCAAAAAGCTTCTTTGAGTAATTTTCTATATCATCGGGATTAAGCATATCATATTTCTGCTTAACCGCGGAAAAATAACCTGCAATCAGCCCTTTGTCTATAACTCTGTCGGACTGGGCAAACACAGGTAAATCCGCACGTGTTTCAAGCCAGGGACGTTCGGAATGTGTAAAGCGCTCCAGAACCTTTCCGCTGTAACAGCTGAAATTTTCAACTATGCTGTCAATAAGTGCTTTTTCCGCCACTGAGAATATTGTTTCGTCAAAGCAATCTGCACCGTCGATTGAGTCATATTTGTAATCGGAATACTTATTATAGACCTTTCTGTAAACCGGACCGTGTACCCATGCTTCACAGTCATCTTCAAAGATAAACACGTTGTTGAAAGCATAGAAAAATCCCTGAACGTAGTAAAGCAGTTTCTGGAGTGCAAGCGGAGTAACATCCTCACATTTGTAAAGAAGATAACCGATTACAGTTTCTATTTTTGAATCCTCCGGAATACCTATAAGTTTCTTAACGGCAATATTACTTTTCTCATAGGAGCTGTTGCTTTTCATTCTGTCTTTGTTGTTCTGCAAAAGCTCGTTGTAATAAAGCGGATCATTGTACAAGCGACGGAGAATATCCGAATACTGCTTTGACGGCATATCTCCGTTGCAGTATCTCGTAAATGTCTGTTCACCCCAGCCAAGAAGCAGTGAGAGCGGGCGCTTTCCAATTGCGTATTTTTTGGGTATTGAAAGTATTTCATTGATAGAGATGATGTCGTTTTCTTTGCGGTACGTATCATAAAGCAGCTTCAGATTGTTGTCCTCAATTTCAGGAACATAAATGGGATTCCCACATTCGCCGCAATACGCTTCCAACCCTGTAAATGAGTATTCTTTATCCTTCAGCGTTCTTTTAAATTCAACTTCCTTTGTGATAAATTTAGAGTCTTTTCTGCATTCAGTGCAAAATGCTGTATTGTTCATAACAATGCCCCTTTCTCGTTTTACCGGAACAAATAGTCAATGGGATTGTTCCGCTTGTGAAATGAGATTACAATAACCCTTTGTCCGCTGTTCACATCAATTATATTGAACTTTGCATAAATATCAACCTGTTCTTCTTCATCATCAAGGTTAAAAAGTTTAACCTGCGGACAGAATACATATAAAACCTCATGTTCAGCTCCGACATGCTCATTCTGCAAGGAATAGCAAAAATCCTCAGGTTGAATTTTCATCAGGAGTTCTTTTTGTTTCTGACTGTCAAGGTTATAATTTGTGATAAGTTCAATGTTTTCCTGCCGCTTTTCGTTCCGGGCAATGGTGTAGTAATTATCCCTGACGCATTTCTTTATTGTTTTAAGAATTTTTTGAATCTGTTCTTTTGTATAGTTTGTGTTATAGTTGGAATTCATCAAAGCATCCCTCCTTGATACTATGATACACTATTATATGATAAATGTCAATAAAAATGTACTAATTGATGCATTCTTATTTCAGAAAATAAACGATCGGCTAATTGGATACTTGTATAAAGTCATAACATGCATACGCCGTTTCGGCAAATCATATCTGTTTTCTTTCACTATCTTTTACCATCTTTTTTCTCTCACTTTCTTCCACAAATAAAAGTGAAAGAAAAATCAATAATCTTTATTATAAATGCATATATAAAATACAACCATCCTAATAATCATGTCACGTGTCCGGGTCACGCCAAAAGCTCAGGAAAAGCTGTTCGCACCGATTTTTAATATTTTATTGTTCGCAAATCTGTGGTATACTGTAAATAACAAAACAAAAGGAGCTTAAATCTTATGGAACTTATACTGAAGGATCTTTATGAAAAAAATATTACATCAGAAGAAATGATTTATGAACGGTTCAGAAAAAAGGAATCGCTTAACGGTCACTGGCATTATGCCGTTGATCAGTATGACACATTTTTAAGGCAAAGATGGTTTGAGGAGATATGCTCTGACTCCAACGGAAACACTCTTCCGCTTGACTATTCATTTGACGAATGGGAAATGATGACTCTGCCTTGCTGCTGGAACGTAACAGACAGAATATACAAGCTTTATGAAGGCAGTATGGTATACACGAGAAAGTTTATGTACGCCAAACAAAATCCCGATGAACATATGATACTTAAAATAGGGGCCGCAAATTATCTGTGCCGTGTATTCATAAACAAACAGTATGTCGGAATGCACCGTGGAGGTTCAACGCCGTTTTATTTCGATATTACTGATTATCTGCATGAAAATAACCGTATTATCATTCAGGTTGATAA
Source organism: Bacillota bacterium (assembly GCA_023458875.1). GTDB lineage: Bacteria > Bacillota > Clostridia > Oscillospirales > Ruminococcaceae > HUN007. The sequence goes on from JAEWXO010000014.1 coordinate 2,899, forward strand.
TACAAGGCGTCCGGAGCAATCCCCTGCAATGAACACAGACTGGTTTAACTATGGCGGCATTTACCGCGACATTGAGCTTTTACGTGTTCCGGAAATGCATATCAAAAGCTATAAGACAGCCCTTGAACCTGAAAGTAACTTTGGAAGGATCAGAGTAAATATATCGGTATCAGGAAAATACAGCGGAACCGCAAGACTTGTTATTAGTGAACTTGGGATAACGCAGGATATAGCTGTAACAAACGGTGAAGGCTCTCTTGTTTTTAACGCTGAGCCGGAACTGTGGTCTCCTGAAAACCCAAAGCTGTACGACGTCTCTCTCGAATGTGCAGGTGATTTTATAAGGGATAAGGTAGGGTTCCGTGAAATACGCGTAAACGGAACAGAAATAATCCTCAACGGAAAGCCGCTGTTTCTCAGAGGCATCAGCGCACACGAGGAAAGCATCATAGGCGGTAAGAACCTGTCAGATGATGAGCGTACTGAAAATATTAAGGCAGCAAAAGAGCTTGGCTGCAATTTCATGCGAATTGCTCATTATCCTCACCATGAAAGAATGGCGCAGCTTGCCGATGAGTTTGGAATATTGCTGTGGGAAGAGATTCCTGTTTACTGGGATATTCAGTTTTTATCGGAAGATTCATATAAAGATGCTGAAAATCAGCTAAAAGAGCTCATAAACCGCGATTATAACCGTGCAAGCGTAATAATCTGGTCTGTTGGAAATGAAAATCCCGACACAGATGAAAGATTAGCTTTTATGAAAAGGCTGGCAGAATGCGCTCACAACTGTGATCCTTCAAGAATGGTTTCAGCTGCATGCCTTGTAAATCAGGAAAAAAACGCAATAGAGGACAGGCTTGAACAGTATCTTGATATTATCGGAGTAAATGAATATATCGGATGGTACACAGCTGAATGGAGTAAACTTCCGGAGCTTTTTGAAAACAGCAAGCCTGAAAAGCCGGTTATAATAACTGAATTTGGTGCAGATGCATTTGCAGGGCTCAGAGGAACAATAATGGATAAGGGCACTGAAGATTGTCAGGCCTACGTATATGAAAAGCAGACTGAGAATATCCGCAAAATACCGTATATTAAGGGTATGACACCATGGATACTCTATGATTTCCGATGTCCGAGACGTACAGGCGTAAATCAGAAATACTACAATACCAAGGGTCTGCTTTCCGCAGATAAAAAATACAGAAAACCGGCATTTTATGTACTGCAGAGTTTTTACAGATCAATTTCAGGGGAATAAGCATTGTTTTTCCGCTTCCCGATGCTCCGACTATCGCCACAAACTCACCCTTTTCAACAGAAAAAGAAACGTTATCAAGCGCAACCACCTGAGTAGAGCCTTTGCATATATTTTTGAAAGATTTTCAATACTTAAAAAATCCCGCCATTCTCCATACCAGTCTTATTCACAAAATCCATATGGTATAGTTTTTCCCAGTGGTTTATATTTAACGTTCCTCTTGTCAGGCGGATTGCTAAGATACAACAATTCTCATCTTTTTCATTGTTTGCCATGTCGTACCACTCGGAAAAAGCTCTGCGAAGCTTGGCTCTTATTTCAGCGTTTTCAGGATCAAGCACCCAACCGAGATTATCACCAATACCATTAGCGGTAAACATCTCCGTACAGCCTGCAACTGAAACCTCTGCATTTTGCGCTATCTGAAGCATTTTATTTGATTTTGCATATGTAACAATATAAAATGTACCGTCTTCATAATAGGCGTCCACACTTCGGACTACAGGGCGCGGTTTTCCGTCAGAACTCGGTTCTCTTGCAATTGTCGCAAGGGAAATTAAATTGTCCTTTCCGTTGCCGAACTTCTCCTCCAATAATTTTAATCCTTCTTCGAAATTGTTCATTGTTAATTTCCTCCTATTAATCATGTTAAAATTTGAATAAAATTCTAATTTACAAATTCAAGTTTTATATCAATTAAAGTTTTGTTCTTCTAAATCTGCAAACTTTCAAGCCGGAGTTGATGCTAATCCTGTGGCTACTATGTTCATTCAAATTAATGATATAAATCATCAATACTATTATTGTTATAAATCCTATATGTATTCCCTTCCCGTAGAGACCAGCCATTCTCTGTTTTTTCAACACAGCACATAAATCCATATACATTACTTTTCTTGTTTAATGCTAAAAAGCCTTCAATTAAAAATGATTTGCAGTTAATAAGATACGATTTCTCTTTTTCTGTCCTAAAAAAATATCCTACACCTAAAGCTACTTTTCCATCCCTTTTTATTTTTGTATGATAAGTTTTTTTCATAATTTTTGACGATAAATTCTTATTAATTTTACACAATGTATTATTATCTGCTCTAATAGAAACGCATTGAATATAAAACTCTAAATATGGATTTTCAAAATTGTTATCAAAAAACAATTCGATTTTTGTTTCACCAAAATTATAATCATTATTGTTTAAATAGTAGTAACTAAGCTCGTCTAACTCAGAATAAGGTAACACTCCTTCAGACATTATAACTTGACATCCAGATAAAACAAGCGACTTATTTTGATTTATTGTTCTCGCTGGTAAATTGACATTTATAAGTGGTTTGCTATATATTGCATCAAACATATTTCCTCCTAAAGCAAATAGGTATTATTATTTCAACCGTAGATATTGTTAGGATCTGCTTCTCGCTAACTTTCCTAATTGCTATAACAACAATTTAAGCCGTAAAAGCACCCTTACTTTTACGGCTTACTTTTGTATATTGTACCATATTACCAGAAATATTTCAAGATTAAAACCAAATCACTTTTCCGGTATGGTTTTAATATTCAGATAAGTAATTTCCGCATTATCGAATTTGTACTGTTCGGTGCATGCCTCTTCCTGCTGAGAAAATTCAAAATGAACGCAATATCAATTATTCTTGGAAGCGGTATTGTCGGTACCGCAGCCTATCTTATAAAAGACTTTATTTTCATGTAAAAAGTGCCCGTTCAACCGATATCCGAAGATCAAAGGCGCTGCCTGAAAGCCCGGTCGGTTTGTGCCGGGTCAAAATCCTTTCTAAAACCATAATGGCTGGATAGTAACTAAGATTGTTACTATCCAGCCAGATGCATAAGTAAAGGACATATATCCGAAGTTCAAAGGGGTGACCGGAAAGACTGTCGGTTCGTGCGAATCGAAATTCCTCGGGCTGACAGTAACCTCCGGTTTATTTTCCCTTGATAAAGCAAGATATTTATGGTATATTAATTATTAGTCATCCACACTGAAAGAATGATAATATAAAAATTATCTCGATAAAATTCTTCCGTCAGTTGAAATAGTCACAACACTCCATGGAATAAACTTTCCGCTTGACTGAAGTGCTCTTTTTGCGGCATTTTCAATTCCTCCGCAGCATGGTACTTCCATTCTTACTATTGTAACACTTTTAATATTATTGTTTGCAATAATATCTCTGAGCTTCTCGAAATAATCCCCTTCATCAAGCTTCGGGCAGCCTATTATAGTAATGCGGTTATTAATAAATTCATTATGAAAATTTCCGTATGCATATGCAGAACAGTCGGCAGCAATAAGAAGATCCGCTCCGTCAAAATACGGTGCATTTACAGGAACAAGCTTTATCTGAACCGGCCACTGAGAAAGTCGGCTTACATTATCATGAGCATTATTCTGAGTTTCGGAATTGTTTTTATGACTTATCATTTTTGACTGTGTTCCAGGGCATCCACAAGGAAGAGGTTTTACAGCTTTTGCTTTAGCAACTGCTTCTTCGTCATATGCAGGCGCTTCACGCTCCTCAAATGAAATTGCATCAGTAGGACAAGCCGGCAGACAATCGCCCAATCCGTCACAGTAATCCTCACGCAGAAGTCTGGCCTTACCATCAACCATTCCGATTGCTCCTTCATGACACGCATCAGCACATGCACCGCATCCGTTACACTTATCTTCATCAATTTTAATTATTTTTCTTATCATTTTACATCCTCCTGTATTTTTTACTGTATTGCTACTACTCAGCCACATGGGTAAAGCGGAGATGTATACCCGAAGGTCCAGGGCGATTGGAAAGCCCGGTCGACTCTGCAGAGTCGAAATCTCTTCCAAATTGTTAAATTACTCATAGTGGCTGATATGATTATATTATAATTTAAAAATAAAATATGTTGAAATTTCAACAAACGGAGAGAAAAATGAAAAAATTTTTTGACATTCTTATAAAATGCCCTTTGTTTGACGGAATAGAATCCGAAAAACTCAGTTCCATGCTTAAATGCCTTGATGCAAATGTCAGAACATATAAAAAAGGACAGGTTATTTTTGAAGAAGGAGAACCTGCAAAATATATAGGCATTGTTCTTTCAGGAACAGTCCAGATAATCCGTGTGGACTATTACGGAAACAGAAGCATTATAACAGAAATCACACCTCCTCTCATATTCGGTGAAGCATTTGCATGTGCAGAAGTAACCTCTCTTCCTGTAAATGCAGTTGCTTCGGAAGACTCTGAAATTATGCTGATTGAGGCCAGTCATATTGTACAATCATGCGGCAATGCATGTCAGTTTCACGGTCATCTTATTTTTAATCTTCTTAAGATAACTTCAGAAAAAAATATTTTCTTTCACCAGAAATCAGAAATTACTTCAAAGCGAAGTACGAGAGAAAAACTTATGACCTATCTGCTTATTCAGGCGAAAAAATGTGGAAAAAACAGCTTCTGTATCCCTTTTGACAGACAGGAGCTTGCAGACTATCTTGAGGTTGACAGAAGCGGCTTATCTGCTGAAATAAGTAAACTCCGGCATGAAGGAATTCTTGAATGTAAACGCAGTAATTTTACTCTTCTTAATTAAAATATAATTAGTTATTCTTTAAACCCATTACTAATACCAGAAAAAAATTACTATTCAGCCATTAGCATAAAGTGAACATATATGCCGAAGATAGAGGGTGATCGGAAAGCCCGGTCAGCGCCGCTTAAGTCGGAATCCCCTGCTTAATAAATAATCACCATTAATGGCTGAATACTAACACAAAAAATAAAATCTAAATAAAATAATGAAAAACCCTTGACAAATTTTTTTGATAGTATTATAATGATATTATCAGATAGAGAATAACTAATAAATAGCACAATAAATGTGCAGAACAAAGGATTTAAATACATAAACAGGGATGTATGCCGAAGGTCCGGGGCGACCGGAAAGCCCGGTCGACTCTGCAGAGTCGAAATCCCTGCCGGATCGATAAATTATCTGTAGTTGCTTAATAGTAACCATAAAAAACATAACATTTAAAAGGGAGATTTATTATGGCCATAACAATAATTGAAGGAAACCTTTTCAACACTTCTGCCGGTATCATATGTCATCAGTGCAATTGTCAGGGCATAATGGGCAGCGGAGTTGCAGCAGAAGTAAAAAAGAGATATCCGGAAGTTTTTGAGTCTTACCGTACTGATTTTGAAAAGGGGATGTTAAAGCTCGGGTATGTTAATTTTGCTAAAAATAAAAAGTATCAAATTATTGCCAACATGTGTGGCCAGGATCATTTTGGATATGATAACAGTGTTTACACAAACTATGATAAGCTGCAGATGTGTTTTGACAGTGTTGTAAAATATGCAGATGAAAACTTTGACTCACGGCCTGTAATAGCATTTCCATACCTTATGTCATGCCACAGAGGCGGCGGTGACTGGAATATAGTATATAAAATGATTGAAGAAACCTTTAAAAATTTTGAAGTTCAAATATGGCGGTTAAACCCGCAGCAAGGATGTGCAGATATGTATAATTTTAACCCGGAAGAAACAAAGAACAAATGTATTCAGTGGATAAGAGATTATTTTGAAAAGAACGGTCAGGGATGCAAGGCTGTAGTAGGTATTTCAGGAGGAAAAGACTCTACAGTTACCGCTGCACTTTGTGTTGCAGCACTTGGAAAAGACAGAGTTTTCGGTGTGCTCATGCCATCAGGTGTACAGCCTGATATAAAGGACAGCTACAGCGTTGTTGAATTTCTACAAATTCCTTATGCTGAAGTAAACATCGGAAAAGCTGTAGAAGCTCTTTCAGAAGCAACAGTTACCGGCCTTGGTACTCCATTAACTTCCCAGACTACAATAAATCTTCCACCGAGAATAAGAATGTCAACACTTTTCGCAGTAAGCCAGACCGTAAATGGCAGAGTAGCAAACACATGTAATCTTTCCGAAGACTGGGTGGGCTATTCAACACTTTTTGGTGACAGTGCCGGACAGTTCGCACCTCTTGCCGAGCTGACTGTTGAGGAGGTAAAAGCAGTAGGGTCAACACTGGGACTTCCTGATTTTCTTGTAGGAAAAACGCCTTCTGACGGATTATGCGGAAAAACCGACGAGGATAACTTAGGCTTTACCTATGCCGCTCTGGACAAATATATCCGCACCGGAAAATGTGAAGACACGGCTGTAAAAGAACTTATTGATAAAAAGCATAAAGCAAACAAATTCAAGCTTGAACTTATGCCTAAGTTTGAATCAGGTATAGAGAAAAAAATTCAGTGGTAAAAACATCACCCACACATTCGTAAAAGCGGATGTGTGGGTGATGTTTGTGAATTGAACTCACTATCTAATATGCTCAAAGAGAAATAATATACTTAATCATAAACTAATTTCTTAATAGATTACTGAATTTTAGCTATATCATCTGGTGTCCCACTAAATGATATATAAAATTGTCAAATACATTTCCCATAAAATCTTCTGTACTACAACTTGCAAGACCAGACATAAATCTGTTAGCAAGTGCATTGAGGCTAAAAATATGCTTCCTGTATTATTCTTCATTTTCACATTCAATTTTACCAGAACCAGTATTTTCTTTTTGAGAAAATATATATTACAGACATGATAAGTATGACACCGGCTGCACCCAATATCCATATAATATTTATTTGTAACTGTTCAGGACTTTGAAAAGTCCTGAATGAAAATTTCTGAGTTTTCAACAGAAATTTTAGTTTTCCCATTTAAGACGTTGATAATATCTTGTGTATTCCACTAATAGAAGTGCTGTTCT
>JAEWXO010000015.1 GCA_023458875.1 Bacillota bacterium
AAGAGAAATCACAGGATCAGCGTTAAGCTACCCTGTGATTTTACAGCACCATTTATGGGGCGTAGCACGATGATTTATCATCGTTTCAGTGGGGATTGGGGATACTCCCCAACAAGCAAAAGCATACGGTGGTCACCCGTATGCCCTGCTTGCCACTTTTGTTCGCAAACAATATCCGTATCCTTTACACCGTGATTGACTTTTACTATGATGGTCATAATAGGTAGTAGAAACTACTGGTGAATAAACACCAAAAAATAGAAAGGACTGATAAAATGCTGACTTTTGAAAAGGTTTTAGAGGTATTCAAGGATTATCTTAATCAAGATGATGTGTTCGAGGTGGTGAATACCAAACGAGGATATACCGTTATGATTTGGGAGGAAAAAGACGAGCAATGGTACGGTGTGCAGAATTGCAAAACACCCGAGCTTTTGCGTGATGCTTTACTTGAGGGCTACCATGATTTTTCTGAGCAGAAGCTCACCCATAACCGCAGGAACTTAACCGAAGATGAAATTGCAGATATTCAGAGCAGATGTAAGCGGCTATTTGAAAGGTGTGGGGAATAGAAAACACGCTAAAAAGTGCGATAGCCTTTAAACAGGTGTCGCACTTTTTCAGTTTTCTTGGCAGAAAAACAGCGTTAATTATTCCACTGTTTCCCGAGCCATTTTCAAGCCTTGAGCCGTAGCTTCGATTACGATAAGCTCTTTTTCTTCCATGTCATATAGCAGTACATCAATTTGCTTGCGGCGATTGTCATCGCCCTCTTGACTGCATGGAAAAAAGAACTGGTCTACCGAGATGTCGAGTAAGGTAACAAGCAAATAAAATTTGTTCAATCTTGGGTGCTGTCCTCTGTTCTCTATGTACATGATAGAGCGTGGAGTAAGGTCTACAAGCTGTGCTAAATATTCTTGTGTCCAGCCTTTAGCTTCCCGAGCCTTTTTTATCGCCATACCCAACGGCTTGAAATCAAGTTTTCTTTCGTCTTGGTACATTTTAATATCACCCTATATCATTGTACATTTCGGGTGAGGATTTTTGAACGAAATACAACTTGATAATAGGTAGTGTGTAATTTCGCATTTTAAGAGGATAGCCTGCTATCCTCAATATCATTATTCAAGAACTCAAAGCCACTGACTATTGGAATTGGATTTCCTTAGTTAGTGGATTAAAAACACAAGCTAAAACTCACTTTTACAGAACTGACCTATATTTGGGAGCAATATTTCAAAAGATTACTTAGCTTCTTAATAATTAAATCTTTGAGTGCTATCGGTTTTATGGATAACATATTTTCACCATAGCTGACAAAATAATTTGTGATAAAATTTTCCTCTCCAATATTGTAGAAACCTCGAATAAAAGATTTATCGTTTTCTAAACAAAGCTTCATTGACGGATAGTGTTCTTTATAAAATAAGTCCACTCCCTTTTTTGATATTTCAATTTCAAATTCCGTAGCTCCCTGCGTTTTAAATAGTTCATTGGTGGACTTCCTAAACTCAGAAAGAGGTCTGGACTTATATTGATTAGTTTCATCAACACCCAAAATTTTATCACAGCGAAATACCTGTGGATTTTCTGTTTCAAAATTATACCCTGTTGCATACCATTGTCCGTAAGCTGATGAAATATCAAAAAATTGAATGTTATACTTTCGCTCCATCTCTTTTTTTTGATATATTACATTGCAAACTTTTTCTTCTATGGCATATCGCAAAACATCGCTTAAAAATTGACACTCGTTGTTATGTTGAATAGACGCTAAACTAAATACTTTTTCTACGTTTCGAAGCATTTTTATTTTTTCCACAGATAAGCAGTTTTCAAATTTTTTCTTTAATCTCTCCACGCTTAGATGAAAAGGAGTAGTTTCGTATGCTCGTAATGTAAGCATAGAAAAATATAATGCAAACACTTCATCAATATTAAAAACAATTGGAGATAAAAGCCTATTGCGAAGTATACCATAATACCCGTTTCTGCCGTGTTGAGAATATATTGGCATACCAATTCTCTCCAAGGCTTCCACATCTCTAAGTGCCGTACTTTTTGATATGCTATACTTATTCATTAAATCCCTTAAATTGAATGAGTTTTTATCATTCAAGAACAGCATCATGTCATTTAGTCTTTCGGATTTATTCATGGGGTTATCCTCCCTTATGTTAAACAAAATTAAAGGTGTCACTATATGATACCTTTTTATATTATACTATAATTAACGAAAATAGAAAAGGAGCATACACAAGATATGAAAAAATTATTTTTAGCTTCATCTTTCAAAGATGTAGCCTGTATATTTGCAAACTTTGAAGAAAATTTAAGTGGTAAAACCGTGACATTTATCCCTACTGCAAGCGTAGTTGAAAAGGTTGTCTTTTATGTGAACTCAGGTAAAAAGGCTCTTGAAAAATTAGGGCTGATTGTTGATATTCTAGAAATATCAACAGCGACTCCTGACGAAATAAACACTAAATTAAAAGGTAATGATTTTATCTATGTGACAGGTGGCAATACATTTTTCTTGCTACAAGAACTACAAAGAACAGGGGCAGATAAAATAATTATTGAGGAAATCAATGCAGGAAAATTGTACATCGGGGAGTCCGCAGGGGCAATGATTACATCTGCAAACATTGAATATGTAAAGGGAATGGATAGTGTTAAAAAAGCCCCTGAATTAACGAGTTTTGATGCTTTGAATCTAGTACAGTTTTATACTGTTCCACATTATACCAATGCACCTTTCAAAAAAATAGCACATAAGATAGTGGATAGCTATTCTTCTACATTGAATTTATCTGCTATCAGCAATAATGAAGCAATCCTCGTTGAAAACGACAAAGTCAAAATAGAAACAAAGAACTAAAGAATGTTAAGTATAAGAGTTAAAATTCCAATAAGAGGCAGTATTAACAAATATTAAAAACCGTTGTTATACGACAAAATAATTTTGCACAAACAGACAGTGACTAAACGGCGGTTCAAATCAAAACCGCCGTTTTTCTTTTTTAAAAAGTAAAACAAGGTGGGTGTATTAAAGTTGCCCTTTTTTAAGGATACGGCGGTATCTAAGGAGGTATCGCCGTGTTTTCTTTTGCTCAAATGCTTGGTAATTTATCAAAAAAAGCTGTATCCCATTGTGGGAGGATTACGGGCAACAACCCGAAATTACAAACTACATAACACGAAAAGTACGTCCTTATGCCCGATTGAGATTTTATGAATTTCAGTCGGGCATTTTTGCGTTCATAGACCCTCACTGCCGTTCCCCACCGCTGTCCTTTCGATTTCAGCAAAACCCAAAAATCGAAAGGATGGTACAACCATGAAAACTATAAATCTGAAAGATTACTATGACCACATAGGCATAGATACCTATATTGATGTTCCCGATGAGGTGTTTAACATCTTTGAAGAACATCGCAAAGCCGAACAAGCCTACCAAAGCAAAGTACACTACCACAAGGCATACTACTCTCTTGACCGTAGTGACGGCATTGAACACAGTGCTTTGTTTGTTTCCCTCTCTCCCGATGAGATTTATGAGCGTAAGCTCACAACCGAGCAGCTCCACTCTGCTATTGCCACATTGCCGGACAAGCAGACAAAACGCATTTATGCTCATTACTTTTTGGGAATGAGCAAAACGGCTATTGCTAAAGCAGAGGGTGTAAACAAAAGCCAAGTAACTCGGTCAATTAGCCAAGGGTTATCGCATCTTGAAAAGTATTTGAAAAATGTTTTGTGATGGGAGCAACTAATTAGCTTTTTTTCTAAAGGTATATGAGAGGAGGTATTTCTCTCATATACCAAATGATACAAATTGCTCTTTGACAATTTCATATACGATATTTTGAGTACATTACTTATGTGAGCCGAAAGGCAAAGCGACTTAACAGACATCGCCATGATAACGGTATGGGGAGGTGATTATAATGCCGTTGGAGCGACAAAATGGACTGTTAGACCGAGTGTGGCACACTCGTCCGCAATTACCCACATAATGGATAATGATACTTCGTGACGTTCCGCCCCCAAAACGATAGAAACAGGGGGAGTTCCTGTGGTATGCGTGGCTTTTGAAAGGACAAGCTACGGTATTGTGGGGCTATGATGGCTGTGCCGACAGCAACTCAAAATATCCCCTTTGTCGGGGTGCGTGGCAAATACGACAAACGGTGAATTTAATCGCACCGCATTTTTATACAATGTAAATTTGCGGTGCGTTTATTATGCAGTTTCTAAATAAAGTGACAAACTTTTCATAAACAACAAAATTGCTTATACTTTATGTAGGCAATTCACTTGGAGGTGATTGCGAATGGAAAATATCAAAAATATACAGGGTGATGCGATTAAAGCTCCTGCACCCAATCATACATTTGAGAAAACAAAAGCATATCAAGATTTTATAAATGTTCTTTCTCAAATTATCGAAAAACATGGTGCGGAAGTTTTAGGCGAAATAAACCGTGCTAACTAAAAGCATTTGCGTGTTGATGTTTTCCAATACTATATTGGAGGAATGACTATGAATAGGAGTGGAAAAAAATGTGTACTTTACCCTCGTGTAAGTACCGAAATGCAGGTTGACGGCTTCAGCTTGGACGGGCAGAAAAATAGCTTAAAGCGATTTGCAGATAGAGAAGAAATGGAAATCGTAAATATTTATGAAGATGCTGGCAAGTCCGGCAAATCCATTGAAGGCAGACCTGCCTTTAAGCAGATGCTCAGTGATATTGAATATGGCTTAGGCATTGATTATGTTTTAGTTTATAAGCTCTCTCGCTTTGGGCGAAATGCCGCTGACATACTTAATTCTTTGGAACACATTCAATCCTTTGGTGTGAATTTGATTTGCATTGAGGAGGGAATTGACTCATCACAGACAAGCGGAAAACTTTTAATCTCTGTGCTGTCTGCGGTTGCTGAAATAGAGCGTGAAAATATCATCGAGCAGACTATGAACGGACGAAAAGAAAAAGCTCGTCAAGGCGGTTGGAATGGTGGTTTTGCACCCTATGGCTACTTTCTCAGAGATAAGCAGCTTTTTATCCAAGAAGATGAAGCTGAAGCGGTACGCATTATCTTTGATAAATATGTGAATGGGAATATGGGATTTTATAAAATCGCCAACTATCTTAATTTACAAGGTATTCAAAAGGTTAAACGGGATAACGGCACACTAACCCAATGGAGTACCCATTTTGTCAGAATGATAATCGACAATCCAGTGTACTATGGAAAAATTGCCTTCGGCAGACGCACAAGAGAAAAGGTCAAAGGCACTAAGAATGAATACCGCCAAGTACACCAAGATGACTATATCCTTGCAGACGGTCAGCACGATGGCATTATCAGCGAGGAACTGTGGACACAGGCACATGAAAAACGAGAAATAACAGGTGTGAAATCTCCCTCTAAAATTGGTCGGGACAGGGCACATTTGTTAAGTGGTATCTTAAAATGCCCTAAATGTGGCGGACCGATGTATACCAATAAACACGCTTGGACAAACAAAGACGGTACATATAAAGAGATTTATTACTATGTGTGCAGCAAAGCTCGGACAGCCCGAGGTAAAAGCTGTGACTACAAAGCAATGCTCAAAAAAACCGATATTGAACCACTGGTCATTGAAGCAATCAGAGAGCTGATTAAGAATGAGGATTTTGCAACTGAAATAAAATCGAAAATAGGAAAACAGATTGACACCTCTACTCTTGACAGAGAGCTGAAAAATTACGAAGGAAAACTTAGGGAAGTTGATTTGAATAAAACTCGCCTTGAAAATGAAATTGACAGCTTGCCGGAGGATACCCGTTTCAGAGAACGCAAGCTCCACGATATGACACTCCGGCTTGACAGTCTATATGACATCATTGTAGAGCTTGAAGAAAAAATTGAAGATGTAAAGCTTCGCCGTAAAGCCGTGGAGCAAGATGCCATTACCTTGGAGAACATCTACACCTTGTTGGCAAACTTTGATAAGGTATATGATAAAATCAGCGATGAAGAGAAAAAATCTCTAATTTCTTCGCTAATCAAAGAAATAGAGATTTTCCCATGTGATGAATCAGAGCTACCTCTGAAATCAATTTTATTCAATTTTCCGGTGTATAAGGACGGTGGAGATGTTTACGAATTTTTATGGGACAAAAGTACGCACGTCTCAACGTGATTCTTTTTGTCCCAACAAAGTCCAGTTATTTCGTTACCATTAAAAAATACAGGAAAATTGAAACTGATGCTTTTCAGGATACGTCCATTTTCCAGTGCTTCAGGATAAATTTCTACCTTTTCTATAAAACTTTTAATAAAGTTCTTCTTTTCAAGATCAGTAAACTTATCATACAGCTGATCAAAGTAGAGAAGAAACTGATATACATTTTCTCCTGATATCTTTTGCATCTGAATATTTTCTATACGATTATTTATAGCTGATATCTCATCTTCAATTGCTTCAATCTGAACGTACATATTATCAAAACGTTTCTGAAGATCTTCATACTTTCTGTCATAGTACTTATCAGTAACATCAAGTGTATCCATTTGTTGTCCGATTTTTTCTTTAGCCTTATTTATCTGACGAAGCTTTTTTTCAAGATTTTCAAGTTCTGATTCAAGTTCAGAACAGTCTATCTTACTGCCAATCTTCTGACGAATAGCTTCTTCAAACCTCGGATTACATATTATTGATCTTATTACCTCTTCAACAGCATTATCAATAACATCCTGTCCCCACTGTTTAGAGTACGAACACTTGACACCATCAACAAGTTTTCTATGCTTACAAATATAGTAAAAATAATCAGAGCCATGTGTGCCATCTTTGTTTCGTTTGCGATTCACATTGCCATACATTGATGAACCGCATACAGGGCATTTAAGAATTCCGGACAATATATTCTCATGATCAAGACTATAGGTCTTTTCATATTTAATTCCGGTCTGCTCTCTCTTTTTCTGAGCAAGTTTCCAGTCATCTTCAGATATGATCGCTTCATGAACACCATCATGCAGCATAAAATCTTTTTGTCTGACAGTGTGATACTCATTTCTTGTGCCGATTACCTTTTCTGTTTTACGGCGTCCATAAGCTATTTTACCATGATATACAGGATTGTCAAGTACGCTCTTTACAAAAGTATATGAGAAATATTCCATTTTGTTATTCTGCCTGCGTATCTTGGTATAACCATGATCATTTAGATATTTAGCAATAAGACTCATTCCCATATTGGTGTGAATAAACTTATCATATATGATTTTGATTACTTCACATTCATTTTCAGCGATCACTAATTCACCATTTATAAGAGTATATCCATATGGAGCGAATCCCCCGTTCCACTTTCCTTCACGTGCTTTCTGTTTTCTTCCTTCCATTGTCTGCACAAGAATGTTTTCTCTTTCGATCTCTGCGACAGCTGAAAGAACAGATATCATAAGTTTACCGCTGTCCTTTGAACTGTCTATACCGTCTTCTACGCAAATAAGATTTACACCATAGTCCTGCATTATCTGCAATGATGTAAGAACGTCTGCAGCATTTCTTCCGAATCTTGAAAGTTTAAATACAAGTACATAGCTCACATTATCAACTCTCTGTTCTATGCTTTTGAGCATTTTCTGAAACTCAAATCTTCCTTCAACGCTCTTTCCGGATCTTCCTTCATCACAAAATTCACCGGCAATTATGAAGTCCTGATAATCAGCATATCTTCTAAGCTTTTCTTTCTGCGCCTCAAGACTGAATCCATCTACCTGCATAGAAGTAGATACTCTGGTATATATATAGCATTTTGTTTTCATCATATGTTTTTTCTCCATGTTACCGTATTATTTTTTGTCCCAAATTATTATAACATTAATTATACATTTATGTCAATATCAGCACAAAAATTATTGTCACGGCAAACATCTGAACACTTTACTTTATCTCCATACTTTTCGATCATTTCTACAAGCAGATCAATAAAGTTATTAAAGTTTACTTCCTCCATTTTGCCACTTCCTTCTGAATACATATTAAATTATCTTTTAATCATCTAATCCGATACTTATCTTAAGAGCTTTATTTATTTCGTGCAACTCTTTTTCAGATATTGTACAAAGCTTTCTGAGAAACCTGCTTTTATCAATGACCTGAATCTGTTCACAAAGAGCAATAGATCTTTTATAAAGTTTCCTGTTTGATATCTTTACATGGACCGGCAGATTATTTTTCTTGTTACATGATGAAACTGGGACTACTATTGTTGTTGGTGAGTACTTATTTCCTACATTGTTCTGAATTATCAGCACTGGTCTTTTTCCCTTTTGTTCACATCCGGTTCCATTAAGTACTGTCAGATAAATCTGACCTCTTTTTATTTCGTCCATTTTGAAATTCCTCCATTAAATAAGTACATATAAATAATCAGGTAGATTTTAACAAAGTCCCCCTGATTATTTATGAAATTAATGTGTCACATTTGTCCTCAACTCCACTGACACCGGGAACATTTCAGACGACTGATGGTTAGTCAGTCTCATAGGTTATTTCACCTCTGCCCATTCCTATGGGTTCAGCCGTTACTCATTCAAGTCTGAACGGAAGTATCATTATCCCTGCTACCTGTCATGGCGTAACGATATCCAATCGTTATATAAAAGGAAGATTTATCGCTCCATGTTTATAAAGATCCAAACGAATCTGTTCAATAACATATTTTTTGTCGCTGACTTTATTTACACATCATGGCGTAATCCTTTTGTCGCTTATCCTATAAGGACAGTAGCAGGAAAGTATCTGAAATGCTGTTATTCAATTTTCAAGTTTCTGAAAACTATCCAGAGCGTGACCCCTTTTTAATACCCCTCACTTTTATTAAGGAAAAAAACAATGGGGTGGAAACGTATTATTCAAAATATTTTTTTATTTTTATTTAAGTTCTATATCTGATCTATTCATCTCTTCATTGTTGAGTATTTTATAAAATAATATTTGATTTTTTTCGAGTTTGAAGGTAAGAAAAAAGACTTACAGATAATTAAATCCGTAAGTCATGAAATTTCTGCAACTTGTTAGTTGACAGATTACTGAACGACAAAAAGCCCTTGCCACATAAAGCGGCAGGGCTTTTTACTGTATTTTTTTAGTGTATTGTTTCAATCGATAGTAACATTATTCACTTGTCTTTACTTCTTCCAGTCTTTTGTGATAAACTTAGTGCATCCTTTATAAATTCATTTGCTTGTTTTATCTACTTAAAGTATAACACTTCACAGATATAATGACGACACCATATTTCTTCATTTACACAGCTATGTATTCATACTCTTTGTAAACTTTTTAATGCAATATTTCATAGCTGAAAGATTTGCAGTAAAAAGAAAAAGTATCATTTTCTTCCTCTTTTACACTATATTTAACCCCTTCTAACTGATAGGTTGATATATCATATATACTTATGTAATTATCCACTAGCCCATCTAAATTACCAAATTTCTTACTCCTGTAAATCTAAGAAGCATTTTAATATTTCCATCATCTGGATGGTTATAAAGAACTGCATTCATGTAATAGTCTGTACAACCCATTTCATTAAATTCTCTTGTTAATTCAATTGATATTAAATACCCAAACTCATTCTAAATTCGATTAAACTCAGATATCAAGTTATTAACTTTGTACATAATTAACTTTCCTCACTTATTTTGGTTTGTATACTTCCTGAATATGACTTACAGACTATAGCGGTACTTTTCCTATTCCCCATTCATATGTATGATAATGAATGTTTGAAATGCCTTCCACTTTGTTTGTAACATTATAATCAGTTTTTCCAATTAACCTGCCATATTGATCATAATGTTGCGTTTACTCTGAAAATATAAGTGTTTCTTTTAATTTGAAAGTAAATAAAAATCCAGATGGTAAAAGCACTTGGTTTTCAAATATCGAATGTTACATCTACTTTGAATACATTCACTTCTGACATCTCTGAACTAAAATTTCTAATACATTTAAATAAGTTCATCTGTTGCGTTTCAAAAAGTGCTTGACCACAACACTTATAGATTAAATTATGTTTTTTAATTATTATCCTAATAAGGTATGAATCATTAAAACTAAATCTGCTGATGAAAAAATACCATCTTGATTTAAATCTACTGAAAAAATGTTATCTTCAATAAAGTCATCTTCATATAAACCTAATGCTAATTTTTTCATTATAATAAGGTCTTTTAATGTTATAATTTGATCTTGATTTAAATCGCCTGGTTGATACGTGGTTTCTTCTATAGGAATAAATTTGAATTCATTGTCTTTGGCATAAGATTCTGCACTTGAATTTAAGTATCCGTAAATTTTAAAACCATCTATTTTTTTATCATAAGTATAGCCTAAAGATTGATAGCCAATAGACATAACGCTTTTAGGTATTCTTACAGAAGTTAATCTAGTACAATTTAAAAACGCATCTTCACCTATAGTGGTGACTGAGTTAGGAATTGTTACTGATGTCAATCCAGTACACCTACAAAACGCATTTTCTCTTATATCGGTAACTGAATCAGGAATTGTTACTGATGTTAATCCTTCACAGCTATAAAACGCATCTTCACCTATAGTGGTGACTGAGTTAGGAATTGTTACTGATGTCAATCCAGTACAGCTATAAAACGCAGAATCATCTATAATGATAACTGAGTCAGGAATTATTACTGATGTTAATCCAGTACATCGATAAAACGCACGATTGAGTTACCTCCCATAAAACACCACAAAAATATATAGACAAGACTCTGAAAATGTGATATAATAAAATCATAATGGAGGAGAAAACAATGGCAAACGAAACAAGAAAAAACTATGACGAAAATTT
>JAEWXO010000016.1 GCA_023458875.1 Bacillota bacterium
GGTGTGCAGTTTCTAAATCTTGTCATATTTACATTCCACTCTGGTAAGATTAAAGCACAATGCCGATGCAGCAGGGCTATCATACCCTTTATTTACATTCCACTCTGGTAAGATTAAAGCATCAGGAGCAACAACACCGGATCCGGAAGAACCAAATTTACATTCCACTCTGGTAAGATTAAAGCAAAATGGTTTGATTTCTCTTTTTGATAGATATATCCATTTACATTCCACTCTGGTAAGATTAAAGCTCAACAACATTAAAACCGTCATAATGATTAATAGCCATTTACATTCCACTCTGGTAAGATTAAAGCTAGATTCAGAAGTTTCAGATGATATAGATGTTTCATCATTTACATTCCACTCTGGTAAGATTAAAGCTGTGTAATGACGTGGAATTACCATATAAGTCAATGATTTACATTCCACTCTGGTAAGATTAAAGCAAATGTAGCAAATGACTACATCAACGCTCAGTATAAATTTACATTCCACTCTGGTAAGATTAAAGCAAAATCAAAACATTTCTATCTATGTTGACGACCTTCATTTACATTCCACTCTGGTAAGATTAAAGCCATGATTGTATTATATGGTCAATGTAGCATATTATGTATTTACATTCCACTCTGGTAAGATTAAAGCGGAGCAAGTCGTAGCAATTTGACACGCCGAGATAAGTTATTTACATTCCACTCTGGTAAGATTAAAGCGATAGATTTTAACGGAGATAGTCAGGGCAAACAAGAATTTACATTCCACTCTGGTAAGATTAAAGCTCTTGAATCCATTAACGTCATATATGACGTTTTCAAATTTACATTCCACTCTGGTAAGATTAAAGCTACTTCAAGTAATTATTCTTATCTCGTACTTCTTGGATTTACATTCCACTCTGGTAAGATTAAAGCATATAAAACAAAGATAAATAGAAAGAGGTAATATTAATTTACATTCCACTCTGGTAAGATTAAAGCTAAACGGCAATATATCAACGCAAGTTGCAATAAGCTATTTACATTCC
This sequence comes from Bacillota bacterium, assembly GCA_023458875.1. Lineage (GTDB taxonomy): Bacteria > Bacillota > Clostridia > Oscillospirales > Ruminococcaceae > HUN007. The sequence continues at coordinate 1,028 of JAEWXO010000016.1, forward strand.
ACTCTGGTAAGATTAAAGCACGCGGGATGTTGTGGAGCCCCCACTCTTGAAAATAATTTACATTCCACTCTGGTAAGATTAAAGCTCTGCTGTTGCTGTTATTGTACAATCTTGGATAAAAATTTACATTCCACTCTGGTAAGATTAAAGCTAATATTGTGTCATTTCCTTAACCTTAATTTCCATATTTACATTCCACTCTGGTAAGATTAAAGCTTATAAAGGATAATTGTATTAAAGTCAATATATTAAATTTACATTCCACTCTGGTAAGATTAAAGCAGTTTAGCAAGAGTATCTTTCCATCCTGATCCAATATTTACATTCCACTCTGGTAAGATTAAAGCAGCTACAGAGAGAATATAATTATATGAAACGGTTTCATTTACATTCCACTCTGGTAAGATTAAAGCTATTACTTGTGATTACACAGAAGCGTTGCGATCCTTATTTACATTCCACTCTGGTAAGATTAAAGCTTCCTGAAGACTGTCAACATAGACAGCGATATTTATTTACATTCCACTCTGGTAAGATTAAAGCACAGAATTATAATATATACATATAAACAATTTTAAATTTACATTCCACTCTGGTAAGATTAAAGCTAATAACATTACGGCAAAGTTTCTGAGTATGAAAAATTTACATTCCACTCTGGTAAGATTAAAGCTGAGACCGTTTATTTCTATGATTCCACTTATCTTAATTTACATTCCACTCTGGTAAGATTAAAGCCTTGTCAGGTCGTGACTTCCGACGTTGTGCAAAATCATTTACATTCCACTCTGGTAAGATTAAAGCCGAAGTTGTTGCTTGCAGATTGTCTCCAATACTTCATTTACATTCCACTCTGGTAAGATTAAAGCGTAGTCAAGAGGGCTACACAATAAATAAAATAAAATTTACATTCCACTCTGGTAAGATTAAAGCATAAATGCTCCTGATATAACTCATCCGTAAGCCGATTTACATTCCACTCTGGTAAGATTAAAGCCGGAAAAGCAAGAGATAAAATCAATACTGGAGTCATTTACATTCCACTCTGGTAAGATTAAAGCCGCTGATGTTGGATATGGGATTGTCTGTAAATTTCAATTTACATTCCACTCTGGTAAGATTAAAGCGATATATGCATTAAAACGTTGTACAATGCGTTTTAAATTTACATTCCACTCTGGTAAGATTAAAGCTTAGAAATTTTAAAATTTATTAGTGAGGTTGAAATAGAATTTACATTCCACTCTGGTAAGATTAAAGCCTCTTGGTGGTGAATTTTAATGCCTGAGTATGATGTATTTACATTCCACTCTGGTAAGATTAAAGCCATGTGAAATACAAACAGAAAGGTTTCTACATTCTTAATTTACATTCCACTCTGGTAAGATTAAAGCACAGTGCGGAGAAGAATTCAAATTGTTCTCAGAGGTATTTACATTCCACTCTGGTAAGATTAAAGCGGCAACAGATCAGGACGAGTACATAACAGTACACGACAATTTACATTCCACTCTGGTAAGATTAAAGCTTTAAAATATGCTCTACCAACATTATTAGGCATAATATTTACATTCCGCTCTGGTAAGATTAAAGCCGATTGAGCAGATACGTTACATCATGAATCTTTATCATTTACATTCCACTCTGGTAAGATTAAAGCTGTAATAGGTGGCAACATCGTTGAACTTGAACTCAATTTACATTCCACTCTGGTAAGATTAAAGCTAAATACGATGTATTTTTATCTGAAGGCGGATATATTTACATTCCACTCTGGTAAGATTAAAGCCCTCTAATTCTTGAACCTTATCAGATACAAGCTGATTTACATTCCACTCTGGTAAGATTAAAGCCAGATAAAACTGTGTATCCACACCTCATTGATATGGATTTACATTCCACTCTGGTAAGATTAAAGCGTCAGACATAACAGAGACAGCAACATCTTATTTTCAATTTACATTCCACTCTGGTAAGATTAAAGCATTGATTGTAACAGCTCCGGTCATGCGCGCTCGGTATTTACATTCCACTCTGGTAAGATTAAAGCAGAGTCGGCGGTTATGCTGTCGACTGTTTCATTCTATTTACATTCCACTCTGGTAAGATTAAAGCAAAATGTTGTGTATTTGCCATAGTTTAATATTTTACATTTACATTCCACTCTGGTAAGATTAAAGCTTTTCACAAAGAAAAAGGTCGTTCAGGAACTACAAATTTACATTCCACTCTGGTAAGATTAAAGCTGCATGAAAGGATTTAAAATTATTGCTCCTCATCTGATTTACATTCCACTCTGGTAAGATTAAAGCACTTAAATTTGTGACTACCTGCTGTGTCAGATCAACATTTACATTCCACTCTGGTAAGATTAAAGCGTTAATTCCATATTTTAATTCCATTCCTTTCATGATTTACATTCCACTCTGGTAAGATTAAAGCCTACCTGCCGTTAGAGCAACTGTATTGCCTTTGTTGTATTTACATTCCACTCTGGTAAGATTAAAGCAAAACTAGTTATGTAAATTACGGTACAATTTATCAATTTACATTCCACTCTGGTAAGATTAAAGCTGGGCTGTGACGTTTCTGTTATGCCATCTAACCAAAATTTACATTCCACTCTGGTAAGATTAAAGCATTAATAATATTAACAAGTAAAGCTTCAAGTTCTGAATTTACATTCCACTCTGGTAAGATTAAAGCATTGTGTTATCGGTTCAGGTGAACTTATTATGTGTAATTTACATTCCACTCTGGTAAGATTAAAGCACAAAAATGAAAGTGTATGACGTATATCTTGATGAATTTACATTCCACTCTGGTAAGATTAAAGCCAAAAAAAGTTTTACAAAAACATACTTGCGTATCAGATTTACATTCCACTCTGGTAAGATTAAAGCTTTCGAGAAAATTGTTTAAATCACAAGATTTTCCAAATTTACATTCCACTCTGGTAAGATTAAAGCATAATTGCCAGTTGTAAATCCGTTAGCCGTTATCTCATTTACATTCCACTCTGGTAAGATTAAAGCGCAGAGTTGAGCATCAAATATCTAGTCTATACCAGAATTTACATTCCACTCTGGTAAGATTAAAGCTAGGTGCGCTCACACTGCTTGTGCCTTTTAATTCCGATTTACATTCCACTCTGGTAAGATTAAAGCAGTACCATTATCAACATATTTAATGTAACATGATGAATTTACATTCCACTCTGGTAAGATTAAAGCTATGCTAATTTTCTGTAATGCCGCTCCAAAGTCGAGATTTACATTCCACTCTGGTAAGATTAAAGCCCGTTATCATATGTGCCACCGCTTACAGACACACATATTTACATTCCACTCTGGTAAGATTAAAGCTAGTTCAATTTTATGAGACTGAAATGAAAAAAAAGGATTTACATTCCACTCTGGTAAGATTAAAGCAACAATTTTCGTAAATTACAAGTACATTATATATAATTTACATTCCACTCTGGTAAGATTAAAGCTGTATATAACTATTGAAGGAAGGAGGTTATTTACAATTTACATTCCACTCTGGTAAGATTAAAGCTTTTCTTCCTGCACTTCATGAAATAAATTCACCATCATTTACATTCCACTCTGGTAAGATTAAAGCTAAATATCAATGTAATATGTCATATCTCGAACTTAAATTTACATTCCACTCTGGTAAGATTAAAGCTCTATTGTTAAGCGTTTTGGTAGTTCTGATGATACATTTACATTCCACTCTGGTAAGATTAAAGCTTAATCTTGCTGTTATGGGTACTGCTATTTCAAAATTTACATTCCACTCTGGTAAGATTAAAGCGCCAATAATCATAATAGACTTATTGTTAATGATTAATTTACATTCCACTCTGGTAAGATTAAAGCACAATTCAAGCTCAAAATTATCTTTAACAAAAGAATATTTACATTCCACTCTGGTAAGATTAAAGCAGGGTAAAACCTCAGGCAAGAAAGGAAAGATATTATTAATTTACATTCCACTCTGGTAAGATTAAAGCATATTGTCTCCGAGGGTGTTTTAAGCTCATTCTCAATTTACATTCCACTCTGGTAAGATTAAAGCCCCATGATGCAGTCAAGTCAACACTTGAAGTAGGAAATTTACATTCCACTCTGGTAAGATTAAAGCCCGTCAACCAACAAAGCTCTTATTTCATAGGTTTATACCCATTATTTTGTCGACCTTGACTGCTATTAATATATTATACCATATTATTTCCTTTAAATCAACAAAAAAATATAACAATCAACGTCATTTGTTTATTTGTCGATATACCACGTTTTTTTCACTTTAACAGGTCGACAATCTATAAAAAATTGCTTGTTTTATCTTCTTGAAGTCCTATTAGCTCTTTATCAAGCCAACGTTCGTTTCTTGATGTAAACAATATAATTGAATCAAGATCATCTCTTATAATTTTTTTTAATTCAAGCTTTAATTGAAATAACTGTGAACTGTTCAATTCTCCTTCAAACACAGAATTCTGAACATGACACAAATATTTTTTACATAGCTTAAATACACGGTTAAGCACTCTTGATCCTTTTTCTTCAAGACAAATATCATACACTAATATACAATACATTTTAGTTCCTTTCTACACATATTTACCACCATATCTTAAAACTTTCATAATCTTTTTCACCAATAAGATCTTTAATAAGCTTATAACATTCCAGTCTCATAAGATATTGATATGATACATCTTTTTCAAGCTCCCTATGTTTTATTGTTGTCTTTAATCTCTTATCAAGTTCAGCCATAATATCCTGAGATGCTTTCTTTTTAAGATGAAGAAAATTTAACTCTTTTGTAAAACTATCCTGATTAATCTGATTTTTATTAAGCATTGAAAAAATAAGGCGGTCTCCGATAAGCGGCTTAAATATTTCAGCAATATCAAGGCTAAGAGAAAATCTTCTGGTTCCTGGTTGATGAAGATAACTAATAGTGGGATTTAACTGTGTTTTATATATTTCACTTAATACTCTTGTATAAATCAATGTATTAACATATGAAATAAGAGTATTTATCATATTATCCGGCGGATTTTTTACTCTCTTTTCAAATTCGATAGGTTGGTCAATAATTATATTCCATGCAGAATAATATATTTTATGTATGTTTCCTTCAACTCCCATCAATTCTTCAACCGTTTGTACATTATTAATTTTTGAACGCAGAAGCTCAATGTCATCCATGAATTTCTGCAGATCCTTACCTCTGCCATTGTAGTAACGTAAATTTCTATAGATATTATACGCCGCGCCATCTACAAATTGTTTTGCAATAATAACTCTTTTAGAATTATCAGTATATGCATTTACTTGTTTTACAAGCATCTGACCTGCGAGAAGAGTTTCTTTAGGATAAAAACTTCCTGTATAAAAACTATAGTAGTTAAAAAAATGGACAATTATTCCATATTGCGCAAGCAGGTTCAATAAATTTGTGTTCAGACTACTTTCAGACATTAAATAAATCTCAGAAATACTTTCAATAGGTAAATCACGTTTAATCCCATCTTCTGTAATAAACTGAATTGTATTGTCATGACGTTTCAGTAAACCATTATTATAAATGTAAATACTCTGCTTCATTTTTTATCACATCCTTTTATCCGAATTTACATATAGCATAAATCATAATACGCGCAACTCTTGCAAAATCCTTTCTTTAATCTCTCCGGAGGTAGTTTCTGATTAATAACTTCCTTAATTTCCTCACACATCTTTGTAAACAAATTTATATCCTTATCAGTTAATGACACCTCTGTTTTTTGCTTTAAAAGAGGATAATCTATCTCCGCTGTAACATCAGTGACTCCTTTTGTGTACAGATAATACAAATAATATTTCATCTGTAGCTCAGATGCAGCTTCTATTTTCTTGCTTTTCTTTACTTCGTGAAGTTTTCTGTCACTGCTGATAAAGTCAATGTTTATCACATTATCAATATTAATGTGCTTATCTTCTCTTGCATATGCAAGCTCATCAAGCACTTTTCCCACTTCAACATTTTCACTGTTTTGTTCCATAGTAATTTCATTTCCAAAATACCATAACTTTCGTTTGCATACAGCGTTATAATATACCATTACCCCTGTAACATTCTGCATATAAACTCCTTTCAAAACATACTTGACTCTTCATCAAATTCAGACATTAACCCTGCCCCGCTTAAATTTTCCTCATTAAATTCATACTTGTTATTTGATGTGTAAATTTCCATGTTCCAAAGGACCCCGGATTTATTCAAATTATACTTATTTTCTTTCGTATTAAGAACATAATCTCCAAGTGACAATGTATTTGCATTAAGATATTCCAAAGCATCAACTGACTCTTTTCCTTTTCCGTTTTGTGCTTTATGAACAATTTTTTCAAAATTAACCTTGTTAGTACATTCATGATTATAGATAGAAAATGGTATTACTCTTATTGTACTTATGTCACGAAATTTCTTTTTCGCATCTTCCTTGTTATACACTCCCATAGGAATTTCCATGCTTATCATCTTCTTTATTTCATCAAAAAATTTTGTACTCCTCAAAGTTTCAACATCATACACATAATTAATGTATGCCATTTTATCTTTTTCAGTAAAGAAATTATTATCATATTCCCTGAGTTTTAATAATGAAATATCACGTATAGTACGATCATATACCTTTCCTATTCCCTTTTCCGTCACATGAATATATATATTTGGCTCATTTAACGTATATATTCTTTTTCTATAGCACCTTCCCAGTCTTTGCAAAAGGCTATCGGCAGTAGACATTTCAGTAAACATAATATCAAAGTCAATATCAAGACTTGCTTCAACAATCTGAGTTGAGATCCATATTCCAGGTTTATCACTGTCTGAAAAACGCATAATTTCTTTTTCAAGCATATTTCTATGCTTTTGGATAAACCTTGAATGTAAAAGCTTTGGATTGCTTTTTTCTAATTTTCTGTATACAAAAATTGCTTTATCAACAGTATTACATAATACTAATACTTTTTTTGTTTTTCCGAAATTCTCAATTTTATCATAATCAAAGTCATCATCAATTATTCTTATAAAATGCCTTGGTTCAATTTCTGTTAAAAAAGGTTGTGGTGATGATTCATATTTAATTCCTGCAAGATCAATAAAATATTTAAATACCGGAGGCATTGTAGCTGTGATAATTGCAAATTTTCCTCCGCATTCAGAAATCATCTTTAACCCTATAATAAGCTTTGCTACAATACTCGGGGTATATGACTGAATTTCATCAATTACTAATTTTGAATATTTAAGCGTTGCAAGCAATAACTCACATCCATAATATTTATATACAAATGTAAACAACTGATCAACCGTACATACTGTTAATGGATACGAAAACATTCTTGTAGCATTGTATTTTATACGTGCTTCATCAAAATCATCATTTTCAGATAAAAGCTGCGAAAATGCATCAGAGTGAAGAAGTGTACAGTTTTCAAAACCATATTCATTTTTATTATTCCCTGAAATTCTTTTATAAATGGCATTTATAGAAACCCTTAAAGGCAAAGTATAAAAAAGCTTATCGTTTCCTGCCCACATTAATGCGGCTTCTGTCTTGCCTATACCGGTTGAAGCTGTTACAATAAGATTTTTATCCTGTCTTTGAAGCATATATTCCTGAACATCACGCAGATTATAATTACTTGTGATTTTTTTATACACTATATCTGAAATACTCATACCCTTAGAATTAAACGGAGATATTTCTATAGGAACGTCATTATTTGCAATACTCTCCGATTCTTTTTTATCATTTTCTTTACATCTGATATTCAGAACCGAACTTGCATGATAATCACAACGATTGAGAATCCCTACAATAATTGCATAATCCATCCAGATATTCTGTGCACTATTGTTTTCACGAAGCAAAACACTAAGGTATCTGCTGCTAAGCTTTATTCCTGAAAAACGTTTTTTTAAATCATTTTCAATTATTTCATCTTTAATTATTTTATCAGTTTTTTGTGGCCTGTTATGATGATAAAAGATAGCGTTTATTATAATTTTAGCATTTCTTTCACCAAATTCCTGTGTTAAATCTTTGTATGACAAAAATGCCGGGCTTGCAAAACCATGTGGAAAGTTTTTGTATTCATCTGATTTGTATTTCTGGCGGAGATTTTTGTTATCATCCTCGGAAATATCTGTATCTGTATAAGTATTATTTATTTTCGGATTACTCTGAAACCCGTATATTGATTTTCCATAGTCATGATACTCTATTGCTTTTCTTATCATTTTTTTCTGAATATCAGAGAAATGCCCGCCATATAGATTCATAAGTTCATCAAAATCTTTTAAAAGCATATCCGTATGCTCTCCGATAGTTTCCCCGCTTGACTTTGCCTTTAAGTTTCTCACCTTTTCATTCCAATTCATTTTACAATTACCCCTCTCTATAGAAATATCACCTGAGAAAAATTCTCAGGTGATTATATCAGCCCAAACAAACAGGGTTTCCTAATTCAGAATCAAGGAACATACCTTTGAGCGATAATCCTATGTCTTTTTTTTCATGAACAGCCTCAACTATTTCTGTCCATTGTCTTGTCTTTCCGGAATTATCAAAACGTTTATTCAACGAATATACTGTTCCCATACCTTGAGACAAATCACACATTGAAACAGGAATATACATATCATATTTACTGCAATAGCTTTCATCTTCATCAATTTCACATGATTCCTGAAGCTGGATTTCACTTATTTCATCTATTCTTACAATATCCTCATGTCTTCCAAGACTGAGATAACTTACCGGTTTTTTTAGTCCGTTTATTATTGTATCAAAATCATTTTCATTCTTAGGACATATATATATAAGCAGATTAACATCAGTCAGTACATGAATACTTTTAGGTGAAATATTAATTCCGTCGAATCCCCCTTTTCCGTCAGATACTTTTGCCTGATGACGTATCGGATCGTATTTTATACCAAAATTATAATATGTTGCATAATCAGATGTTTCACTCGCATTTTCGCCTTGAATGCACAGATCCATATCATGATATTCAGTAAACCCACACGCATTATGAATCATTCCTATAACAGTTGAATAGGGCGGCAAGGGATAGCTTTCACGTATAAGAAAACTTGCAGGTTTACGGTAATTAGGCATCTGCTGCCATATTCTGAGCCGTATCGCCCTACGCATAATACTCCTTCACTTCCTTTTTAATCTTATCGAACATTTCACTTACTGTAAGTTTTGCAAAACTCTCAATCTCTTCAGAATTTCCAAATTTGCCAGATAAGACTCCTGCAACAGAATGTTCTTTAGCATCATTACATGAGTTAATAGTATCATTTATAATCTTTAAATTAAGCTTATCCTTATTAAGCTCCAGTCTGCTTTCAAAGTATGGGTTCTTTCTTTCATAAACTCCGCCTACTGCAAATATTGGGCTGAGATTTTCACGTCTGCCTTTTATATCCCTCCATAAAAACTGAAGAACTTCAAGAAATTTTATTACTCTGTCTGCTTTTTCGTCAGCAGAAATTTCAATATTATCATTTTCATCTTTTCCCACTCTGTCAAGATCAATTGTAACTGTATACGCATAAAGAGACATATGAATTTCACTTTGTGCAATTGCATTTTCAAGCTTTTTGCCTCGTGCAGACATACCTGCATTTGTAAGAAAGTCCATTTCAGAATTATAAGGTTCAAGTGAAACAGCATTGCTGAGACGGACTACAGCAGAACGAACCTTCTGTGTCCCTTTTGAACCGCTATCATCTTTTTTCGATGTTTTCATATATCCAAAAAGATCAATTTCAGGGTATTCCGAAATTTTTGCACCTGATGCAAACTGTACGACACCATTATTTTCAACAGGAGTATTATCCCAACCAAGCTGCTGCATCATATTATAACGGAGAGCCTGTCTTGATATATATGTATATACATTTCCGTTTCCTTTTGTAATTTTTTTTAGCTGTGAGATATTACCTATGCCCTCACCGTAATTTGCACTTGAAGCTTCAAAAATCATTGATATTGTAAGTCCGTTTCTGTTACTTGACATTTTTCATATCCTCCTAATTTGTTTCATTTTTCTTTTCAAATTTCTGATATTTAAGTCCTAAAATATAACTCTGACCGACTGCCCTGAATGATTCATCAGACTCAAAGCAGTCAATAAATACTGAAGGTATTGGTAAACCATTTCCCGAATATGTTCTTATTATTGCATCAATAAACATACCCCTATTCCCTACTGAAACTGCATTATTAAGCTTATATACATAACCCCTTAACCCATTATCTATATCTGCTTCCTCCGTTCTACCTGTTATTTTATAACGCATTTCTTTGCCACACATATACGCTGTCTTTACCTTTTTCATTAATTCATTCACATTTTCTCCTCCTCTGAAAATAATATTGATTTTTAAAATATCGTATAGATAATTGACATTCTTATTTGTCTTCATTGAAATTAAAAGCAGTTTATGAATAAGTCCATATTGGTTTCTGCCCGAAAGAATATCATAAAAAACCTCATCAAAAACATTAATGTAGTTTTCGCCATCTTTAAGATAAACTTTTTCTATTCTCTCAAGGTATTCTGAACTATCACTAAGTTTTATGACCATATCTCTGCCTATAACATTCATTTTGAAATGATTTGATGACATATTTTTTGAAATGACCTGAATATTACTCAGCTTATTTTTAAGAGCCTTGGTTCTTAGACCTATAAATGCCCTGTAAAACATTTTATCTCTATTACTTTCTTCTTCGTCCGGCTTATCATAAAAATACTGCATATTTCCCTGAAGACTTTTTATGTCAAAGTTATTGTTTATAAACACAACATCCTGACCCAGATATGCAAACCCCAATGGAACAAATGTATACAGGAATGCACATTTCTCACATACATATGCATCAGGTACACAGTTCCAGTAGGCTGACTTTTTTCTACCTAAATCATCCGTTGTATCTATCATAAATGACATCTCGGTTTTAGATGATGTTGTTTCACGACACTCAATACATCTTATCGTTGCTTTCTTTTTTTCGTCCAAGCTTTTAATAAGCGGTTCAAAATACTTACTGTTGTAAAAATCAGCAATACTTTTTGTCTTTATATCATTAAATGCAGACATTACATTGGTCAGCGAATTTGTTACAAAAAAAGATTTGAACTGAAATGATATAAGATCCCTGAATACCAGTTCTCTGAATGCTTCCGGTCTTTGTATCTGTTCACATATTTGCTTTAAAATCCTGTTTTTTTCTTCATTATCCTTGCATGATTTAAAATCTTTACAAAGTTTTAAGCTTACAATGTCATCATCATATTTTGCATTAATAAAGCTTACTCCGTTTTCGAAGCTCTTTTTTGCAAAAAGAGATGATGCATTATCATACAGTTTTTTAAACTTATCTTTTTTATCCTTATCATTCAGTTTCTCGCTTTTTATAACAGCATCAATAATAGGCAGAGAATCAATAATAACTCTTATCTTTGTCCTATTGTATAAAATATTTGATACTGCCTTTACATACATTTTCGGAATATCATTATTTTTTAAATAACCACTGTCCACATATAGATTCTGACCATCAATAATATAATCTGCATTTTCAACAGCATCATTTTCCTTAAGACAATTTAATAACCCTAGAATACCGGCATTAACCAAAAACGAACTACCAAGCTTAAATATTACTTTATCATCCATCTCATACATCCTTTACAAAATATCAAACATTCCAAAGCCCTCTGATCTACGGCTCCCCATACCATAATGATATAAAGCATTTATTATTTCAGAACTAGCTGAAATTTCAAATATTCCGATTGAACAAGCAAATTTTATACCCATAGAGCTGGTGACTGTCTTTCTAGGTGATATCGGAATCAGTCTAAATTCACTGTTGTCAATTTTCATGCCACATAATTTTTCTAATTCATTTTGAACAATTTTAAACAGCTCTGTTTCAAATTCATCATTTTCAAAATATAAATACTTATCTAAATTATTTTCATTGTGTTTTCGCACTATTAGCGGAGAAAGAAATTTGATTTTTACAGAATCGATATCAATCTGAGGTGTATTGCTTATAGTTACTTTTACAGGAATCATTTCATTTCCAAGCGGCATGGCAAAAGGAGTTTTTCTTTGTGCAAGAAAAGCATTGTAAAGCTCAATTCCAAGTATGGTATCACCCGTCGAAAAGTTTAACTCTATTTGTTTATCATTAACGTGAATAATATTATCATCAAATACAGGACTTTTCAACTTCACTGCAAAAGTAAAGGGTTTGATAAATGAAACCTTCTGGTATAATTGTGAGTAAAGTTTATCGTCAAAATCTGATGTGCTCTTTTTTATAAAGCTCAACAGAGTTCTGCGGTAATCTAACAATATCTCTTTACTTTTCAATTCCAAAAGCATTGAAATACGCATATATTCTCCTCCTACATTTTGTTATAAATAAACTATATTGCCATAATACCATATATATATTCTATTGTCAACATTTAATATGATTTTCGTTAAATTTACACAAGAAATAAATGAAGTTTTTGGAACTATTATTCTTGTGTTTTCTAATATTTTTTACAATATTTTTTTAATATGCTTATAGACAACTATTATAAGTTATGATATAATTCAAATAGACTCCTGCTTCTTCATCCTGTCGATGTTATATCACTGAATATAACGATTAAATCTATTGTCTCAGAGAAACTATGACACCTAATCTAAGTTATAAAAACCATATTGGAATGTAAATACATTATGTTAAAAATAGCAAACAAAATAATCTTACCACATTGGAAACAACAATTAAAAGAACCTGTAAAAAAGCAACTAAAAAATTGAAACCACATTCTCATTTATTTTGAGAACGTAGTTTCAATTTTTTATTAAGTAAGCACCTTAAGATTAAATACTCCGGTTTATTATAAGAACTGCTCAATTAACATAAACAGTATCAATTTCAAATATTTTTCTTACTCAACCTTTGAACGCCTTGTCCAAAATTCCTTTTATAATCCCCCCCCTTGACAACCCCCACCCTAAAGGTCTATAATAATAAACAGAACAAACAGGGGAGTCTATTCAGACTGAGAGGAAGCACAAAGCTTCGACCCTTAAACCTGATGCGGATTATACCGACGTAGGGAGCTTTGTTGTGTAATATTGCATATGTGATAATACGGAACAAATCATGCTACGGTTTGTTCCGATATTTTTTTGAGAGGACTTGAGATTTAATGAATTACAAAACACAGATGGAAGCGGCAAAAAAGAATATAATTACAAAGGAAATGGAGATAGTAGCAAAGAAGGAATACATGGATCCTGAAAGGCTCCGTGAACTTGTTGCATGCGGTCAGGTAGCCATTCCTGCAAATATCAACCACAAATCCCTGTCACCTGAGGGAATAGGTAGTGGCCTCAGAACAAAGATAAATGTAAACCTTGGTATTTCCGGAGATGCAAAAAACTACGATATGGAATTTGAAAAGGTAAAAACATCAATCAAATTCGGTGCTGAAGCAATAATGGATCTGAGTAACTACGGCAAAACAAATAAGTTCAGAAAAGAGCTTATAGAAATGTCTCCTGCAATGATAGGAACAGTTCCTATGTATGATGCTATAGGATATCTTGAAAAGGATCTTCTTGAAATATCTGCAAAGGATTTTCTAAAGGTTGTTGAAGCACATGCCAGAGAAGGCGTTGATTTTATGACTATCCATGCAGGAATAAACAAGCGTTGCGTTGAAGCCTTCAAGAGAGACAAGCGTAAAATGAATATCGTTTCAAGAGGCGGTTCACTGTTATTTGCCTGGATGGAGATGACAGGAAATGAGAATCCTTTCTTTGAATACTTCGATGAGGTTCTTGAAATACTCCGTGAATATGATGTAACTATAAGTCTTGGTGATGCGCTTCGTCCTGGATGTATCGATGACAGCTCAGACGCAGGACAGATTTCAGAGCTTATCGAGCTTGGCGCGCTTACAGAAAGAGCATGGGCAAAGGATGTTCAGGTAATGATAGAAGGACCGGGACATATGGCAATGAATGAAATCGCGGCTAATATGCAGATGGAAAAACGAATCTGCCACAATGCTCCGTTCTACGTTCTCGGACCACTCGTGACAGATATATTCCCGGGCTATGATCATATAACATCAGCTATAGGCGGTGCTATTGCTGCTGCAAACGGTGCTGACTTCCTGTGCTATGTTACACCTGCGGAGCATTTAAGACTTCCTGACAACGACGACGTTAAGGAAGGAATTATTGCAAGTAAGATTGCCGCTCATGCCGCAGATATTGCAAAGGGTATTCCTCACGCAAGAGATCTGGACAACAAGATGGCTGAGGCAAGACATAATCTTGACTGGGATGAAATGTTCAAAATAGCTGTTGACGGTGAAAAAGCGAAAAGATTCTTTGAACAGACTCCTCCGGCGGACAGACATTCCTGCTCAATGTGCGGAAAAATGTGTGCAGTAAGAACAACGAATCTTATTCTTGAAGGAAAGAAAGTTGAGTTCTGTTCAGAAAAGTAAGGAGGAAATCACTTTATAACGTCATTAACCTTATACAGCGTAACGTCGCTGAATCTCTCTGCCTGCCACAGTTTTTCATCGAACAATGCTTCATTTTTTTCGACTGTGTGGCCAGAGAGATATACTTTGCCATCGTCTGTGATATTGGTGATTATCATAACATGGAATATTGTCTTTTTGATTCCCAGATAAACCAGGTCGCCTATCTGCATATCGTTTTTAAGTATGTAATCAACTACGTTATCAACGTTTTTCTTTATATCATCCTTTGAAGCGACAGGAATTTCTATCGACTTTGAATCCGAGAAAAAATGTTCCTTGCCATATGAAATCTGCCACTCCGCGCTTGACCATGAATTGCTCCATTTAAAATCACCGTCAACATTTTTCGGTTCGATTTTTTCTATCTCTACACATGACGCTCCGTCCGAATATAGACGTCCTATTGTAAAAGCTGTATCAGTAACCGGGATTTCTCCATTCTTCCCCATAATGCCGGCAATTCTGTTTATAATACTATTTTCAGCCATTACTATGACCTTATCAAGCTTCCCTGAAAATTCTTCAGATTTTTTTCTTACCCATGATACATTGTCTGAATATCTGTACATATACCACTTATCATTCATCTCATACCCACCTGCACGAATGCACTGTGATACAAAATTTGCACAATCAGTTATTCCTCCGCTCAGATATGGATAAATATCTGTATCACCCGTGTTATTTGCATTTGCTGCAGCATATTCTCTTACGGCCTGCCTGTCATAAAATACGTTGAATTCATCCGGAAACGGATCGTCGTTATCGCTTCGGCCGTCACCGTCTGAATCGGGAAATTCAGATGATATCTTATTTGGCGCTATTGTGTATTTTTTGGCATATTTTCTGTTACTATTAATTATTTCTTTTTCAGTCATCTTACTGCTTAATACAGATAAAAATATAAAAAATATGACTATTATCAAAAGTGCATATTTTTTAAGAAATTTCGTCACATACTCAAATGTTCTTCTGGCTGTCAATTTTATTTCTCCTCCATTTATTTATAAATTTAAAATACAAATGCTGACTGTTTAAAAAGTCAGCATTCTGCATTTCCTTATTTATTTCTGAAATGCTTAATTTACTGCTATGCCCTGAAAATTAAGCAAAAACAGACCCTGCATAATAAAACCATAACATCTACAATACTATTTCTTCCTGTGAAAAGGATTCTTTAAGCATCTCGAATTCCTCTTCATTAAGCATTTTTTCGGCGTTAAGAAGCATAATAATTTTTGAATTTATCTTGCCCACACCATCAATGTATTTTCTTGATTTTGAACTTTTACTTACAACCGGAACAGGAGAAATATTTTTTTCATCCAAATCAACAACTTCATCTACTGTATCAACAATAAATCCTACTTCAATATCATGTATGTCAAGTACAACAATACATGTTCTTTCATTGTATTCCAATAACGGTTTTGAAAGCCTTGCACGCACATCAATTACCGGAATAACAATTCCACGAAGATTAATAATTCCTTTTGCATAGTCCGGAAACTCAGGAACCGGCACGATTTCCTGCAGTTCAATAATTTCTCTGACCTGTTTAATAGGATAAGCATAGTATTGATTATCAATAAAAAAAGTAAGATAGCTTTCCACATTGCTCTGATCTTCTAATTCTTCTGTTTCCTTTATATCCCAATTATTTTCCATAATGTCACTCCCATTTATTAATATCATAATTTATGTTACTATCCGGTCACACCATAAAGTGCGACAAATATCCAAGCGGACTTCAAGCAACCGAAAAGCCTTATTGACTCTTCAGAGTTGAAATCTCTGCATAAACATTTCCCCCATGGGCTGAATAACAACTAATCTATCTTTCTGATATATGCCTGCATATTTCAGCACTTATTCTGTCGAGAGGAGCCTGAATAGTACATGCACCAAGCTTATGGGCAACCATAGGCATACCATAAACAACGCATGACTCTTTGTCCTGGCCTATCGTATATGCACCTGCATTATGCATTTTCAAAAGTCCCTCCGCACCGTCTGCACCCATTCCGGTCATAATTACGCCTACTGCATTTTTTTTTGCTGTCAAAGCAACACTTGAAAAAAGTACATCTACTGACGGGCAGTGTCCTGATACCTTTTCACCGCTTGCGACCTTTACATAATAACCTGCTGAGTCAATCGCCAGTGTCATTTGATAATCTCCAGGTGCAATCAGAACGTGTCCTCTCTTTAATCTGTCCCTGTCCTTTGCCTCTGTGATATTTAGTGCACAGAGCCTATTAAGACGCTCTGCAAACATCTGCGTAAATACAGGAGGCATATGCTGTACAATAACAATCGGAGGCGAATTTTCAGGCATCTGTGTCAGAACCGTCTGCAAAGCCTCTGTTCCACCGGTAGAAGCACCGAGTGCAATAACGATGTTTTGATCAGTCTTTGATGATATACTTGACTTTGTGCTTAATATATCCGGTTTAACTATAGTTTTCCTGACTTTTGCATGAGATGCAGTAATTATTTTTCCTCTGAGCTCTACTGCAAATGCCTCAATGTCTTTTGTCGTTTTAACAGAAGGCTTTCTGACAAATTCGACAGCCCCTGCATCAAGAGCCTCAAATGCCATTATTGGCGCTGACGACACAATTACCGTCGGCAGCGGATACTGAGGCATCAGTTTTTTTAAAAATTGTATTCCGTTCATCTTAGGCATTTCCACATCCAAAGACAGAACGTCAGGTCTTAGCTGAATTATTTTGTCTCTTGCTTCATATGCATCACCGGCAGAACCCACAACGTCAATAAACTTTTCATCTGCCAGAAATCTGGTCAGAGTTGTCCTGAACAGTAATGAGTCATCTACTACCAGTACACGTATTTTCTTCGTTGGCATAAGACCACCCCTCTAAAATTATTTTATCCCAACCCACGGAATGCACGCAAAAAAGAAAATAACAGTTTTTCCGATACTATTTTTTCTGGTATATTGCCGGTTGTATATAGCTGTATCTTGTTGTTTTTGATATATTTTCAGCGTGTCCGATAAATAGGTATGCACCTATTTTCGATGCATCATAAAATCTTTCTACCAATGCGTCTTTTGTTTTTACATCAAAATATATCATGACATTGCGGCATAAAATCAGATCATATGGTTTTTTGTAAATAATTTTATCCATAAGATTGAACTGTTTAAACACCACTTCTTTTCGTATTTTATCGCATACCTGATATTTTCCGTCAGGAAGTTTTATAAAATAATTTTTTATCCATCTTTCAGGCAATGTCTTGACAGCATCTTCTGAATATATAGCATTTGATCCTTTTTCAAGAACTTCGGTATCTATGTCTGTTGCAAGTATTCTCAAATCCCATCCGGGCTTTTTTATTCCGAAGTACTCATCTATAATCATTGCCAATGTGTATGGTTCCTCACCTGTTGAACATGCAGCACTCCAGATTCTTACATCATGATCTTTTGAGGTTGATTCAATATATGGCAGAACAACTGATTTGACATATTCAAAATGTTTTGGTTCTCTCATAAAAAAAGTATGGTTCGTTGTAAGTTTATTTATAAGAAGAGACAGTTCTCTGCTGCCTGGATCAGAAAACATACTCCTGACATATGACGAAAAATCCGGAAAGCCTTTACTCTGCACAATATTTGCAAGTCTTCCCTCAACAAGTACACGCTTGTCAGATAATACTATTCCGTAATTATCATATATATACCTGACAAGTCTGTTGAAATCTTCATCTGTTAATTTGTACTCCATATATCCCCACTCATTCCATAACAAATTTACGGATATCAAGAATCTGTTTTATTTCTCCGTCTGAATCAACTATACTCTGCACATACTGGTTTACTTTTATTTTGTTATAGTCAACTGTAGAACAGATTGATTCAGGGCTTACCTGCTCAACTGCTCTTACTCTGTCGACAATTATCCCTACTGTTATTTCATCTATGTCAACGACTATGATACATGTACGATCATCATATTCTATTTCAGATCGATTCATTTTTATTCGTGCACTTATAACAGGAACTACCTTTCCTCTGATATTTATAACACCCTTTATAAAGTCAGCAACCTTAGGTATTACTGTCACCGGCTGTATACCTATAATTTCAGTTATAAATTGAATTTCTATGCCATAGATAGTATTTTCAATACTGAATAAAAGTATTTCTCCGCCATCTGAATTAAATTTTTTAATATGTTCTATATCATAAATTTCTTCGCTCATAAATTTCACCCCTTCAAGCGTAATAAAACTATTCCTTAATAAGTCCCACTATATCAAGAATTATTGTGATACTTCCGTCGCCTAATATTGTGCAGCCTGCCATTCCCTTTTCTTTAATATCATATCTGTTGAGCATTGGTGAAAACGGCTTTACGACTACCTGCTGTTCACCGATAAGCTTATCAACAAGGATGCATCCGCATTTTCCCTCCTGCTCAACGAGAACAATTACACTGTCCTGAACATTTTCATACAAAGGCTCAATTCCGTACATTTCATAAAGCTTTATAAGAGGATAGCACTTGTTTCTTATAACAACCATCTGCCTGCCTTCTGAATCCTCAAATATCTGTTTTTCCTTTATTTTAATGAACTCTTTTATTGAGCTTACAGGAATAGTAAAGATTGACGAGCCTACTGAAACCTCTATTCCATCTATAATTGCAAGAGAAAGAGGTATTTTTATAATAAAGCTTGTACCCATACCCAGCCTGCTGTCTACTGAAACAGTACCGCCTATTTTTTCAATGTTCTGACGTACTACATCCATACCTACGCCTCGTCCTGAGAACTCTGTAACAGCTTCATTCGTAGAAAATCCAGGAAGCATTACCATATTGAAAATTTCTTTTTCAGTATATGCTGATTTGTCTTTTTTAAGCAGTCCATTTTTTTCAGCTTTTTCCAGAACTTTTTTTGTATCTATTCCTCTGCCATCATCACTGACAACTATTATTACTTCACCGGAGGAATTATACGCTGAAAGTGTTATTGTACCCTGTGCAGGCTTTCCTTTATTGATTCGCTCTTCTTGATTTTCCTCTATTCCATGATCCATACAGTTCCTTACCATATGCATCAGAGGATCATTAAGCATATCAATGACACCCTTATCAACCTCAGTATCTTCGCCTTTGAATACAAGATTTACATCCCTGTTTAATTTTACTTTCATATCACGGACTATTCTTGTCATTTTATTAAATACTCCTGAAAGCGGTACCATACGTATTGACATTACAATATCCTGAAGTTCACCTGTGAGCTTTCTCAATTGTCTTGCAGCTTTCTGGAAGTTATCTATTTTAAGGTCCTTTATATCAGGATTGGATATAACCATAGCCTCTGCAATTACTATCTCGCCGACCATGTCAAGCAATTGATCGAGCTTATTGAGATTTACGCTTATGAGACTCTGTTTTCCTTTGTTTTTACGCGCATCTGAATTTTCATTATTAGCAATTGCATTGTTTATTTCTTCAATTTCCTTTTTTGCTGACTTAATTTCAGGTTTTACTTCAGCAATTTCTTCAGACTTTTCTTTTTTTTCTTCAATCTCAATCGGCTTTTCGGTTTTGTGCTGAAAAGCTTTTATTTTTTCTCCTTCAATTACTTCGTATGATTTTACATTAAGTGCTTCTTCAATTTCATTGAAGATTACTTTGTCTGAGTCAACAGGTATAAACCTTATTATGAAACCCTTTTCT
Organism: Bacillota bacterium; assembly: GCA_023458875.1. GTDB lineage: Bacteria > Bacillota > Clostridia > Oscillospirales > Ruminococcaceae > HUN007. The sequence continues at coordinate 21,411 of JAEWXO010000016.1, forward strand.
ACAATGATTTTTGCTGATTCAGGATTTTTTTCTATATCTGAAGGTTCATATTCAAGTTTTTTACACTCATCCTTTATCTTTCTGACAAGGAGCAATGCACGAAGATTTTCCATTTCGCAGTCATCTTCAAATATTACTCTTATTGTTGTCATTCCGTCATTCGGATTTGTTTTGATGTTTTCTTCTGTATCAGCTTTTTCGGGTGTTTCTTCACGTTTATCCTTAAGCTGCTTTACAAAACATTCTATTTCGGAAATAATTTTTGTAAAATCTGTCGGGACATAATCATCATTCTGAACAATATCGACTTCTGCTTTCATCAGATCCGAAGCGGCGAAGACAAGCTCATATAATGTATCCATTGATTCTATTTTGGGTCCTTCCTCACGGATTATATAAAACATATCCTCCATACTGTGTGCGAGAATAGACATGTTTTTAAGTCCCATCATAGATGAGCTTCCTTTAATCGTGTGCATTGCGCGGAAAATCTCATTGATATTATCCGAACTGAACTTTTTTTCCTCTTCTGTCTGCATTAAAATCTGGTCAAGCTGCTCTAAAAGCGTAGTGGTCTCATATATATACATATCGACCATACCTTCCATACCTGCTTCAAATACTGACATAAATTTCACCTGCCTGTTTTTTTATTATTTAATAGTTTATGATACAATTGTATCCTTTGCACCCTTTGAAATAATTATAGTACCTGACTCCTCAAGTCTTCTTATTACAGCAATGATTCTCTGCTGTGCTTCCTCAACGTCATGTAAACGAACATTATGCAGATACTGCATATCTGTCTTGATTGTTTCCTTCTGACGCTGTGACATATTGTTGAAAATAGCATTTGAGATTTCCTCTGATGCTGATTTAAGCGCAATTGTAAGGTCCTTGGTATCACATTCACGTATGAAGCTTTGAATTTCCATGTTGTCAAGATAAACAATGTCATCAAATACAAACATACGTTTTTTGATTTCATCAACAAGTTCAGGAGTAATTTCACTGATCTCATCAAATATATACTTTTCAGTTCTCATGTCAACGTTATTCATTACCTCAGCAAGATAATTTATTCCGCCGACTTCAACCATATCAACAGATGCGAGAGAACCTAGTTTCTTAAGCATGATGTTTTCTACAATCTTTATTATTTCCGGAGATGTCCTGTCAAGATTAGCTATTCGCTGAAATACACTTACCTGAAGCTTCGGAGGAAGCTCCGCTAAAATTTTTGACGCTACATCCGGCGCGGTATACGATAAAATAAGTGCTATTGTCTGCGGATGCTCATTCTGAATGACCATCAGAATTGTTTTATAATCTACTTTTTTAAGGAACTCAAATGCCTGGGTCCTTCCTGATTTCTTTATCTGATCCATTAATTCACCGGATCTTTCAACCCCAAACGCCTTTGTCAGAACATCCTTCGCATAATTTTCCCCTCCCTCAGCAATAACCTTCTGAGTTACACACAACTCATAAAAATCATTTATTATCTCCTGCGCTGCTTGCGGCGCAATAGACTCCATTTTAGTAATCTGATATGATAATTCTTCAATCTCATCGTCTCTTAAATATTTAAAAATTTCAGACGCTACATCCGAACCAAGTGCAATAATTATTGATGCAGCTTTTGTAATCGGATCAATTTTTCCTCCATTAGCTTTTTCCGAAGGTCTCAATTTTTCTTCCTCCCTTAAACAAAAAAACTTCTCATTGCATTAATTGTAACATTTATTTGACTAAATTTCAATAGCAAAATCATTAATTTACACAAAAAAATTTAAAACTCTCTATTTTGCAAAATTAAACTGAGAAAAAAGTAGAAAATGAGTATGTTTTATGGTATAATCATATTTAAGAGTACCACAGTAAATATTAATTCCAGGAGGTCCCTATGAATACTGCAAAAATCAGAAAAACTACCTCATATATTATGGCAGTTCCAATGAAAGACAAAGATGTATATACACCGCAGATGATATATGACAAAATAAATGAATCAGAAGAATTTGAACTTAAAAATATTTCATTTGATGACAAAAATGCCTGTCCTATGCTTACTGTTGTATATAACGGCCTCGAATATATCGTTGATGTAAAGGTTGAAACACTACAGATAGATCCTGACTTTATTTTCTGCCATCCTATGCCGGAAGAATGCATAAAAAAATTAAAAAGCTCCAAAATCGGACTTACTGTCTCTCTTACTTTTTCAGATGATATTATCGGCTCTTATTTTTTTCAGATAAAACTTCTTAACTGCATTCTCCCTGATAAAGCAGCTGTAGTTGACTTTAATACACACCGCATTCTGTCACCTTTGTGGATAGAAGCTGCTGCACGTTCATCTGCAGCCCCTGGTCCTGGCTACATGTTTTCAATAAATGTTACCGGCGGAAACGGAGACAAGGTCTGGATACACACTCACGGTCTTAACCGCTGCGGATTTGTTGAGCTTGAAGTACTTGACTGTGAAAAGGAAAACATAAACACCTATGCATCAATTCTCAGCATTTCATCAAACAAGATAATCTCTGAAAATGATATGCCTGACGAAATGAAACCAATGAATATTGCAACTCTTGAAAACAATCAGAATCTTTCAGTCACATGGCGCTTATGGAAGGATGTCATAAATGATTATCCGGACAATATCCCGGGTACAGGAACAAGCAGAACCCGTGAACACTGCTTATATAACGGAATACTTTATATTTACTCTCCAGTCAAAAAAAATAAAAAGCCATACAAAGCAACTGAAGTACATGATATTAATCTTGAAAATGCCATAATTGAAATTGCTGCATCCGAGACAGAAAGAATGCGTATTATTGCAGTTGAAACTATTCCTCAGCTTACTAAAGGCTTTACACTTCCCGGTGCAAAAGCTATAGTTAAAATCGAAATTGATGCCTCAGAAAACAATAATCAAACGATAGATCACGAACATATATGGGCTGAGCTTGATGAAATCGGAATTGATGATATAACCTGTTCATCTATTCAGAATTCCGTATTTTCAGATACACTCAGACAGGATGATAAAATAAAATCCAAAATCACAAACATCACAGACTGGGTACTTAATATTAACGGAAAACGCATATCTCCTGATTGTGCATTTCTTGTTGACAGCATATAATAAAAAATTAATTAAAAAAAATTACAGTAGGTCAAATGGCCCACTGTAATTTTTTTATTTTTATATTAAGAGTCTGATATACGGTTACTATTCATAAACACTATAAAGTGATGCCGATATGTACGCGAAGTCCAGGCAACCGCAAAGCCTGGTCGATTACGCAGAATCGAAATCCCTGCTTAAGCATTATCCCCATATGGGCTGAATAGTAATAAAAACTATAGAATATCAACCATTTCAAGAACAATTTCGGCAACTCTTTTTGCGGCAATTTTCTCAAATTCATCAAACGACATTGCACCCTCGTCATCAGCATTATCCGATATACAACGAACACTTACAAAAGGAATGTCATTAATATGTGCACAATGTCCGATAGCTGAGCTTTCCATATCAACAGCATATGGGTCAAGTCTTTCCTTAATCTGATTTTTTACCTCATTACTTGAAATAAACGATTCGCCTGACACTATTCTTCCTGTGAAGCTCTGAACATTCATTTTTTTGCATATTTCAACAGCACAGTCCATTAATTTCTGATTGCATCTGAATATTCCGCAGTATGGCGGATAGTCAGTAAGAAAATGAAGATCAAGGTCATGGGCGATTACTTCATTTGCAATAACGATATCGCATACTTTTATATCAGGATTCATTCCTCCGGCGATACCTGCATTAATTAATGCGTCAGGTTTAAAATTATCAATAAGAACCTGTGCGCATAATGCCGCATTTACTTTAGATATTCCACTGCATGCATTAATTACTGTTTTATCTCCTGTTTTATCTATATAGTATTCAAATCCTGATATTTTTTTAATCTGTTCACCCTTAAGTTTTTTCCTTATATCCACCAGCTCTGATGGCATAGCTCCGATAATTCCTATTGTATTCATATAAAAATATTACCTTTCTATAAAAAATGTTCGCTTAAAATCTGATGTTTTATATCCCAGAGTTGTTTTGACAAATCCAAATAATATTCCTGAGGATTTTCAAATCTCTTTATCTCATCCCACATAAATGATATCTGTTCTTTGCAGTATTTTTGAATCTGATTTAAATCAGGTGAATTATAAACACATTCTCCATCAATAAATACAGGTACCTGAAGCTTGACCGCAGTAAAATCAGTCAGTACTTTCTTTTTATAAGTAAACTCAGGATGAAAAATCATATATGGTTTGTCACTGTCTATTTTTTCACCTGCTACAGTAATTACATCTGCAAGTGCATGACCTGTTTTGTTGCTGAATAATCTCCATACCTCCTTATATGAAGGTATTGTAATCTTAGCCGTGTTCTCCGATAATTTTATCTTCGGAATAATTTTTCCCTGGCGTTCAACAGCACTGAGCTTATAAACTCCTCCGAATACAGGTTCTGACTTTGATGTAACCAGCCGTTCACCTACGCCGAATGAATCTATCTCCGCACCCTGAATCATAAGATCCCGGATAATATATTCATCAAGTGAGTTTGAAGCTGTAATTTTACAATAGTCAAATCCGGCATCATCAAGCATTTTTCTTGATTCCTTACTCAGATACGCTATGTCTCCGCTGTCTATTCTTATTCCGCACGGCTTATGTCCGCTTTCCAGAAGCTCTTTAAAAACTTTTATTGCATTAGGAACGCCTGATTTAAGAACACTGTAAGTATCAACAAGCAGAACGCAGCTGTCAGGATAAATTTTTGCATATGCCCTGAATGCATCAAGCTCTGTATCAAATAACTGGACCCAGCTGTGCGCCATAGTACCGAGCACCGGAATGCCGAACATTTTATCGGCAATAGTACAGGCTGTACCTGAACATCCACCGATATATGCAGCACGTGCACCATAAACCGCGCCGTCATATCCCTGCGCTCTTCTTGAACCGAATTCCATAACAGGTCTGTTCCCCGCAGCTCTGACAATTCTGTTGGCCTTTGTTGCAATAAGTGTCTGGTGATTTACAGAAAGCAGTATCATTGTTTCAATAAACTGTGCCTGTATCACAGGTCCCCTTACTGTTACAAGCGGTTCATTCGGAAAAACAGGAGTTCCCTCAGGAACAGAATAAACATCACATGTGAATTTAAAATTTCTTAAATACTCAAGAAATTTTCCATCAAATATATTTTTACTTCTCAGATAATCAATGTCATCATCATTGAATTTAAGTTCCTTAATATATTCAATAATCTGCTGAAGTCCCGCAAACACCGCGAAACCGCCATTGTCCGGGACTTTTCTGAAAAACATATCAAAGTATGCAATCTCATCATGGCATTCTGACATCATATATCCGTTTGCCATTGTAAGTTCATAAAAGTCTGTCAGTAAAGTAAGATTTCTTTTATCCATGAGTTAATATACTCCTTTTACAAATTCTATACCCTGACTTGCCATATGCTGTATTGCAAAAACATTTGCAATATCATTGCTGTGCATACGTTGGTCAAATGTCTCAACAGCATTATACGGAACTATTATATTTACGTTTCTGTTTTGTTCATCAAAGTAGGATTTTAATGTAAGGCAGAAATTCATAATACCTATGTCTGTAGCAACACCACAGACAATATAATTGATAATATCGTTATTTTCCCCTAAAAATTTCTGAAATTCCTCAGCATGAAAAGCATTTACCGAGTTTTTTGTTATGATTTCATATCCGCCGATTTCTTTTATTTCATCTATAATTTCTGCTGACGGAGTATTTGCAATACAATGCCTTGGAATATATCTGAATTCCGTTGAATCCACGGAGTGAGCATCTGCAAAGGCTATTGCCTTTATTCCTCTTTTTTTGCACAGTCTCAACAGATCTGTTACCGGCCCGACAACTCCATCAAATGGCTTATTCATTACCCAGTTTTCTCTGATAATACCTACAGTCATATTTATAAATACAAGTACTGTTTTTTTTGCAGGCAAAAGTTCTATATCCAGCTCAGGTATTTTTGCTATTTTATCCAGAACACTGAAAAAATATTCTTCAAAATCAGCTATAAAGTTTCTGTCCATTTTATTGTACCTCTACTGTTTCATAAAAATATACAACTAAGGCAGGAAACCACAAAATGTAATCTCCTGCTTTAATAATCTTTATATCTTACTTAAGTCATTATTCAAATTTTTTTAGCTTCGGAAACAGTTGTTTATCACATAACTGCTCAATCATAAAAAGCGGTATTAAAGCTTTATTATTTCGCCCATTATAGTTCCGCTTGCGGAAATAGCATTTGATTCATCAGTATCAATATGCATTGTACGCGAAAATTTATCTGATACTCTTACAACTACATCGCCTAAAATTGCTTTTCTTCCGTTTGAGTCAATCTTTACCCAGACAATTTCCTTGTCTTTTACATTGAGCTCTTCAGCATCTTCAGGTTTAAGATGAATATGACGTTTTGCAATAATAACGCCTTCTTTGAGTTCAACTTCACCGCATGGTCCTACTATTTTGCATGGAGCTGATCCCGCAATATCACCTGATTCTCTTACAGGCGCAGCTATACCGATTGAACGTGCATCTGTTGCAGAAAGTTCAACCTGAGTAGAGGAACGTACAGGTCCCAGAATAGATACATTAGGAATTTCTTTTTTAGGTCCTACGATAGTGACTCTTTCTTCACATACGAACTGCCCAGGCTGTGAAAGCTCCTTTTTATGTGTAAGGGTAGCACCTTTTCCAAATAATACTTCAAAATGTTCCTGTGTTACATGAACATGTCTTGCTGATGTCTCAACCATAAAATTCTTAGCCATTTAAAAAACTCCTTATTTATACTTTGTTAATTCTTTTCCTTATAATTGTACTACTTTTTACTTGTAACGTCAAGAATTTTTATATTTTCATATCACTTTTTTTAATAAAGTTTATCATTATAAACTCTTATCCGTTTACTCTGTATCAAACTAATTATAAGAAAATAAATTTAAACACAAATAAAAAACGTCCTGCAATTATATGCAAAACGTTTTTTTAAATGCGAGTGACGGGACTTGAACCCGTACGCCTAAACACACGCCCCTCAAACGTGCCTGTCTGCCAATTCCAGCACACTCGCTTAAAATATTAGTGATGTATTCCTTTATTAAAAAATACATCTGAAAGCCGGCATTGATTTATTTTCCCGGGTCGTCGCCAACCAAGTATCTTCAACGCGAAAGAGCTTAACTTCTGTGTTCGGAATGGGAACAGGTGGGACCTCTTTGCTATAAACACCGACTATCTTAAACTGAATAATCAAACATAAGTATTCAAACTACTTACTACACCAAATTCTTTCCTA
>JAEWXO010000017.1 GCA_023458875.1 Bacillota bacterium
GGATAACACAGTGTGAAAGAAATTTAAATTTCTATCAGAAACAAAAAAGTCTTGAAGAATCTAAAATTACCCCTCCAAATCCTAAGTTTTTCTCACTTAAAAATGATATAAAAAATATTGAAAATAAAATTAAGGACTGCAGTAATAAAATTAATGAGTTATCCAATCAGATTATGACAGATATTTCGGAAATATCGAATATCAGAGATATTAATGAAGCCCTCGATTATATTGATAAGGCAGGTGCACTCGAGGACGAACTTAATTCACTTAACAAAAGACTGCTTAAATACAATGACAAGGAGCAACTTGAAGCTGATAATGCTGAAATACAGTCAAAAATTGATAAGCTTAATGCTTCAATCAAAGAGCTTTCAAAAAATAAAAACATAACAAAAGCAACTAATGATGAACTTATTGAACTTAAAAATGCAGCAAATACTCTGCTCGAAAAAGCTCTTACAATTAAAGATGAATACATAGATGCCGTAACAGATATGAAAATTCAGTATAAGGACAGTAAAAACATTGCAAGTATAGAAAAAGAAATCAGCCGTACTGAACAAGAACTTGCAGAGCTTAAAAAGCATCAGAGTTCTGTAGAAAACGCAATTTCATGTTATGAAAAAGCATGTGAGGAAATGACTAACAAGTATATTCCGAGAGTAATTAAAAAAGCATCGGAAATACTTGCAGATCTTACAGAAGGAAAATATTCAGAACTAATAATCACTTCTGATTTCAATGTTGTCATTAAGGATAAAGAACATAAAATAATAAAATTTGAAACACTCAGCAAATCAGTCTGTGATCAGATTTATTTTTCTCTCAGAATAGCTGTATCAGAAATGACTACAAAATATATTTTTATACCAACCATACTTGACGATATATTCTTAAGCTATAACGATAAAAAATCTATTCAGCTCCTGAATTTCCTTATGAAATATTCATTAAAATCTCAAATCATAATGTTCAGCTGTCACAATCAGCTTGCAAAAATTGCTGATATAGAAAATATTCCTCTGGACGATGTAAATATGATTTCCCTTAAAAAATAAAAAATACCGGATAAAGAAATCAAAAAACTTTATCCGGTACTTTTTTATTGTTTTGAAAAATCTGAATAGATATCGATTCTGTTTAATGCACGTTTAAGCTTAAGCTCTGCGTATTTGATATCCTTTTCGCTTTCCTTTTTGCTTATGCGTTCACGAGCTTTGTCTGCTGAGCGTTTTGCCCATTCAACATCAATATCCTCTGCCCATTCGATAGCCTCAGCAATAATTGTTGTTTTATCCGGTGAAACTTTTATGACACCGCTTGATAATGCAGCAATTTTATAATTACCATTAACCATGATTTTTACAGGGCCTGAGGGTAATGCACCTACGAAATTTTCATGCCTTGCCAGTATTCCAATTTCTCCTTCGGTGGTTTTTACAATGAGGCGTTCTGTCTGGTCATCAAAAAAAATCTTTTCAGGTGTAATAACCTGCAGCCTGAATGATGCCATTATTCATCACCCTTTTTTGCATTTTCTATAGCTTCATCTATAGTTCCGACAAATAAGAATGCAGATTCAGGTATATCATCATGCAATCCTTCAATTATTTCACGGAATCCTCTTATTGTTTCTCTGATAGGTACATATTTACCTTTCATACCTGTAAACTGTTCTGCAACAAAAAACGGCTGTGAGAGAAAACGCTGTACTTTTCTTGCTCTGTTTACTATAAGCTTATCTTCATCTGAAAGTTCATCCATACCCATAATCGCAATAATATCCTGAAGCTCACGGTATCTCTGAAGTATTGTCTGAACCTTTCTTGCTACCTCATAGTGTTCTGTACCTACTACCTGAGGCGAGAGAATTCTTGATGTACTGTCAAGCGGATCAACAGCCGGATATATACCAAGTGATGCAATCTGTCTTGATAAAACAGTTGTTGCATCAAGATGTGCAAACGTTGTAGCCGGAGCCGGGTCTGTAAGATCATCTGCCGGGACATATACAGCCTGAACAGACGTAATTGAGCCTTTGTTTGTTGATGTAATTCTTTCCTGTAAAGCTCCCATTTCCGTTGCAAGTGTAGGCTGATATCCAACTGCCGAAGGCATACGGCCAAGAAGTGCTGAAACCTCTGAACCGGCTTGAGTAAATCTGAAAATATTGTCGATAAACAACAATACGTCCTGACCTTCAACATCTCTGAAATATTCGGCCATTGTCAGACCTGAAAGGCCGACCCTCATTCTAGCTCCGGGCGGTTCATTCATCTGTCCGTAAACAAGTACGGTCTTGTCGATTACTCCGCTTTCTGTCATTTCGTTGTACAGATCGTTTCCTTCGCGTGTTCTCTCACCAACACCGGTAAAAACAGAAATTCCACCGTGCTGATTTGCTACGTTATTTATAAGTTCCTGAATAAGGACGGTTTTTCCTACCCCAGCACCTCCGAATAATCCTATTTTTCCGCCTTTAAGATAAGGTGCAATAAGATCAATTACCTTTATTCCTGTTTCAAGCACCTCAGATGCTGCCGTCTGTTCTTCATAGCTCGGTGCATCACGATGTATAGGCCATCTTTCTTTTGTTTCAGGTGCCGGTTTTTCATCAACCGGGTCACCGAGAAGGTTAAAAATACGTCCGAGTGTTTCTCTTCCAACAGGCACCTTTATCGGATTTCCTGTATCTACAGCTTCCATTCCTCTTACAAGACCGTCAGTGGTACTCATAGCTATACATCTTACAATATCATCACCTATATGCTGTGCTACTTCAACTGTAAGCTTGGTTCCGTTATTATCAATCACTATGGCATTGAGCAATCTTGGCAGACTGTTTTTTGGAAAACTTATATCTACGACAGCACCAATTATCTGTACTATCTTTCCTATATTCTGCATAGTTATAGCCATTCCTTTCAATTTAATCAGCTCATCTATTCCTGAAAATTTGCTCCGCCGACAATCTCAGTTATTTCCTGGGTAATCGTAGACTGACGCGCCCTGTTATACAGTAATGACAGATTATCAATCATTTCTGTCGCATTGTCAGTTGCATTTTCCATTGCTATTCTTCTGGCTGCCTGCTCCGATGCAAATGAGTCTGCTATTGAGCCATATAGTACTCCGGCGATATAATGCGGCATAATCATATCAAATAACTCCTCCGGTGCCGGTTCATATGTTGCCTGGATATTTATTGCAGTTTTTTCTTCAGATGGATTTTCAAGCGGAATAATGCTTTTGTGCTTTGCCACCTGAATAAGAGGAGAAACATAATCAGTGTATATAAGCTCTACCCTGTCAACATTTCCGTTTTTAAAAGCAGCCATTATTTTGCTTCCTATTTCCTTTGCAGAGCTCATCCGTATGTCCTCCGCAATACTGTCATATTTCGCAACCACCCGGTATTTACGCTTTGCAAAATATTCTATCGCCTTTTTACCTATAGGAATAATGACAGCTTCACAATTATCCGAAATTTCATCAATTTTTTTCTGAGCAAGCTTAAAAAGATTTGTATTATAGCCTCCTGCAAGACCTCTGTCACCGGCTATTACAACAAACATTGCAGTTTTTACTTCTCTGTTTTCGAAATAAATTGATTTGAATGTCGAGTTTTCTGCAGTTATTTCCCACATCGTATCATACAGTGCATCAAAAAAAAGCTTTGCACTATCAGCCCTGTCACGGGCCTTTCGAAGTTTTGATGAAGCGACAAGTTCCATTGCCTTTGTAATCTGCATTGTGCTCCTGACACTTTTGATACGTCGCTTTATATCCTTCATATTAGCTGAAGCCATTTTATCTGTCACCTCCTAAAAGGATGGCTGTGTTATTTTTTATCAGCCATATATTTTTCAATAAATGTATTCAGGACATCCTTAAGAGCTTCCTCATTTTCTTTTGTAAGCTCTTTTGTTTCAGAAATTGAATTAATAATATCAGGATGAGAATCATCAATAAAATTATATAAATCTTTTTCAAAATCCGATATCAGCTCCAGAGGTATTTCTTTCAAGAAGTTGTTTACAACTGCATAAATTATTATTACCTGATGTTCAACTGATACAGGTGAATTTCTGTCTTGTTTTAAAACCTCAACAACACGTTCACCTTTTGCAAGTCTGTCCTTTGTATCCTGATCAAGGTCTGAACCGAACTGTGAGAATGACTGAAGCTCTCTGTACTGTGAGTAGGTAAGCTTAAGTGAAGATGAAACGTTTTTCATCGCTTTAATCTGTGCCGAACTTCCTACACGTGATACAGAAATACCAGGATTAACAGCCGGTCTTATACCTGAATTAAAAAGATCTGTTTCAAGGAATATCTGTCCGTCTGTAATTGAAATTACATTAGTCGGGATATATGCCGAAACATCACCTGCCTGTGTTTCTATAATAGGCAGTGCGGTCAGACTTCCGCCTCCGTAATTTTCACTCAGGCTACAGGCACGTTCGAGGAGTCTCGAGTGAAGATAAAATACGTCTCCTGGATATGCTTCACGTCCCGGTGGACGTTTAAGGAGCAGAGAAAGAGCACGGTATGCAACAGCATGCTTTGAGAGGTCATCATAAATACAGAGAACGTCTTTTCCCTTATTCATAAAATATTCGCCCATTGTTACTCCTGAATATGGAGCAATATACTGAAGCGGTGCAAGCTCTGATGCAGATGCAGCAACAACAATTGTATAATCCATTGCACCGGATTTTTCAAGAGTCTCAACTACATTTGCAACAGTAGATCTTTTCTGTCCTATAGCAACATAGATACAAATAACGTCTTTTCCTTTTTGATTTACAATAGTATCAAGCGCTATTGTTGTTTTACCGGTCTGTCTGTCGCCGATAATTAGCTCTCTCTGACCACGTCCTATCGGTATCATTGAGTCAATAGCCTTTATACCTGTCTGTAATGGTTTATGAACGGATTTTCTTGTAATTATACCCGGAGCTATACGTTCTATCGGTGAGGTTTCTGTTGTAAGAAGTGCACCTTTTCCGTCTATCGGCTGTCCAAGTGCATTTACTACTCTTCCTAAAAGATTATCACCAACCGGTACTGAAACTATCCGCCCTGTTCTTTTTACAGTAGAGCCTTCTTTAACCTCAGAGTCCGAACCAAGCATAACTGCACCGACAAAATCTCTTTCAAGGTTAAGTGCCATGCCATAAGAGCCGCCTTCAAATTCAAGAAGCTCGTTGGACATGCATTTATCAAGTCCATGAATATTCGCTATACCGTCACCAACAGTAACTACAGTTCCGATATCAGACAATTCGATTTTGTTTCTGTAGTTTTTTATCTGTTCTTTTATTATTCCGGTAATTTCATCTGGGCGTAAATTCAATATATACACCTTCTTTAATTATATTTTAGCCTGTAGGTCTGCGTCTGTCATTGCTGTCTTAATATTCTTAAGCTTTGCACGGACGCTGCTGTCTAATCTTTTATTGTTATACTCAATTATAATTCCGTCAATAATTTCAGGATCTGTTTTTTCATTAAGTATAACTGTTTTATTGAGCTTATTCTCCAGCTTTTTAATAAGCTTGGTTTTCAGATCACCACTTAGAGGTTTGCTCGTAATAACCGATATATCGGCTATATTTTTATACTCATTATATTTTTGGTTAAATATTTCTGTTATTTCAGAAAAATATTCAGATCTGCCCTTATCACATATAAGCCGTAGATAGTCAAACATCAATCCGTTATCATCAAAAATCTTTGAAATAATGGATTGTTTTTCATCACTTGTCAGTAAAGGTGCTGATAAAAGCTGAACGAGATCATGATTATTCCTGAAAACAGTATCATATTCATTAATCTGAGTATGAATATTATCATCAGAGTCACTTTCAAGAAATAGCTCAAATAATGCATTTGCATAAAGCTTTGCTAGTTCTGTTGCCATACATCATCACCAACATTCTCAATAAAATCATTAATCAGTGCTTCATGATCTTTTTCATTAATTTCTTTCTGAATGATTTTTTCAGCCATCATCATTGCAATATCTGAGATTTCACCCTTCATGCTGCTCATTGCCCGTTGTCTTTCATGTTCAATGTCCGCATTAGCATGTGAAATTAAATTGCCGGCTTCTGCTTTGGCATTGGTGATGATTTCGTCTGAACGCAGCTGAGCCTTCTTTGTGGCGTTTTTTACTATTTCAGCTGATTCATCCTTTGCATTGGACAATAGGGTATTATAATTACTTTCAAGCTCTTTTGCATGCTCCATAGTCTTATTGGCTTCTGAATATGTGCCTGTAACATCAGCCTGACGTTCTTCAAGCATTTTGTTTACTCTTCCAAACAGAAAGTGCTTTATTGCCAAAAAAAGAATGAAGGTGTTTATTAGTACAAGTACAATTGTACCATAGTCAATTGATAGAAACGAAAAGAATTCCGGCATACTGTCAACACCCTTTCAATTTTTTATGTGTTTATTAAAGTTTTCCGATAAACGGATTGGCAAACATAAGAAGCAGCGCAATAACAAGTCCGTAAATACCTGTTGATTCTGCAATAGCACAACCAACTAACATTGTTCTTGTAACAGGTCCTGAGCATTCAGGCTGACGTCCTATAGCTTCACAAGCTTTACCTACAGCGTAACCTTCACCTATACCAGGTCCTATACCTGCAATAGCTGCAAGACCGGCGCCTATTGCTGAAGCTGCTAATACAATTGCTTTTTCCATAATTAACTCCAATTCTCCGCAGTTTCAAGATTAAATTTAATATTTTATACGTCTGCGGTTATATAAAATATCACAAACTAGTTTTCTTCCGGATATGCAGAACCCACGTATGCCATGGTAAGCATTACAAATATGAATGCCTGCATAAATCCAGCAAATAAGTCAAAATAAACTGATAATACCGATGGAATTGCGATTGTAAATAATGGAAAGCTAAGTCCTATTGCAGATGACAAAGATGTAAGTGCAAAATACAGAAGCTGTGTAATAACAATACCACTTGCAATATTTCCGAAATGACGGAAACTCATAGAAACTGGTGTTGCAACTTCACTTATTACATTTATCGGTGTCAGCAATGCAATTGGTTGTGTAAATCCCTTAAAATAACCTAAAACTCCATCATTTTTGATTTTAGCTACCTGGATCATTACAAATGTTATCAAGGCCCATGCAAGTGTTGTGTTAAAATCACCTGTCAATGGTCTCAATCCGAGTAAACTTATCAGACTTCCAAATATCGAAAACATGAATACAGTGGTCATATATGGCGCATATCCAATATTTCTTTCCCCCATGGAGTCCTTAACAAGCTTGTTAAACGTAGTTACAATCCATTCAGCTGCAACCTGTTTTTTGCTAGGATTTGTTTTTGACATATTGTGTGTAAGAAATAATATGATTCCAATTATCAGAGCCATTACAAACCAGCTCAGTATAACTGTTTCACTTATTTTTATACCAAATATCTCAAAGGAAACCTTAGGACCTGTTATGTTTACTTCTTTTAAACCCAATTATTATCCCCCCTTTTTACTGAAAATAGCTTTTATAAAGTATATTATCTTTGGATAAAACAAAGGAAATGCTGTACAGATAACACTTATAAAAGGTAATTTAAATGCCGCAAGCAAACCTGATGCAATGAAAATCAATCTCAGGACATATAAAAAAAACATTTTAACAGAAGCGTTTTTTTTATTCTTTTTGACTTCAGCATCTGCCACAATGTTCTGAATACTTAACGACAAAAAAAGCATGTCCGCTATAAGTAATATTGTTCCGAAAAAAACTCCGGTCAGAACATTGATAATTGGAATGAATCTCATAGCTACAATTATCAGGGCAATGTCGAGGATAATTGCGGTTACTGCAATAAATTTAATTTCCTTTTTCAAATCTGTGTTTATCACATTAATACCCTCCTTTAAAAGCATATGTATATTATAACATATAAGTTTTAAAATTTAAAGACCTAAAAAGCAATTTTTCATAAAAAATAAAAATTTTTATTTTTTTTCAGCAATATTTGAATACATATTTTTAATTTTTAAGCAATTTAAAGTATATTATCCCAAGAAATATTTCTTTTGAAAATATTTTAGCTTTTTATTATACACTGAACACTAAATAAACTAATTGACATAAATTAAATTATGTACTATACTTTTTAAGTAAGCAATAATACAATTTTATTTATTATATCGGAGGAAATTGCAATGAAAATTGAAACAAAATGTCTCCATGAAGGATATACTCCCGGAAATGGTGAACCACGTGTTTTGCCAATAGTTCAGAGCACGACATACAGCTTTGATTCCACTGAACATATAGCAGGCCTGTTTGATATGCCGACAGAATTTATGTATTCACGTTTTGGAAATCCTACAGTCGATGCTGTAGAAAAGAAAATAGCTGCTCTTGAGGGCGGAGTCGGTGCTATGTGTACTTCAAGCGGACAGGCTGCTTCACTGCTGTCTGTTTTAAATATATGCAGCGCCGGTGACAGCTTTATATCAACATCTGCTATCTACGGCGGTACAGTTAATCTTTTTGCTGTTACATTAAAAAGGTTCGGTATAGAATGCATATTTGTTGACGGTGATGCATCAGAGGAAGAACTTCAGAAAGCAGTTAAGCCAAATACACGTGCTGTATTCGGTGAAACACTTGCAAATCCTGCTATAAAAGTTCTTGATATAGAAAAGCTTGCAAGATTCGCACATAAAAATGATATGCCTCTTATTATAGACAATACATTCCCTACTCCTATTCTTTGCAGACCTATCGAATTTGGCGCAGATATAGTAATCCATTCTACTACAAAATATATGGACGGACATGCTGTTCAGGGCGGAGGCGTAATTGTTGACAGCGGTAAGTTTAATTGGGCAAATGGTAAATATCCTGAATTTGTTGAACCTGATGAAAGCTATCATGGCGTAAGCTATACCGAAAGCTTTGGAAATATGGCATACATTATAAAGGCAAGAATGCAGTTGATGAGAGATCTTGGCTGCTATCCTGCTGCAAATTCAGCTTTTCTTCTTAATCTCGGACTCGAAACACTTCACGTAAGAATGAAACAGTACTGTGAAAATGCTGAGATAGTCGCTGAATATCTTAATAATCATGAAAAAGTCAATTCGGTAAATTATCCTACTCTGAAGGGAAATCCTAATTATGAGCTTGCAAAAAAATATCTTCCTGACGGATGCAGCGGTGTAATAACATTCAATATCAAGGGTGGAAAACCGAATGCTATTAAATTCATGGACAGTCTGAAGCTTGCTACAAACTGTGTACATGTTGCTGATATAAGAACATGTGTTCTTCATCCTGCAAGTGCAACACACAGACAGCTTACAGATGAACAGCTTGTGGCATGCGGAATAGATGCAGGTATGATAAGACTTTCAGTCGGAATTGAAAATGTAAACGACATAATTGATGATCTTAAACAGGCATTTGAAAATATTTAAATTTTTATTTACTTTAAAAAAAGCTGTAATGGAAACTTTAATTTCCATTACAGCTTTTTTAATATCCGTTTAATTTATTTGCAATCATTATTGATTTAAAATCAGTAAATGATACGTCTAAATCTACGATTTCAGGAATTCCGTCTACTCGTCCTGTGTGTGAATACTGCCATATATTACATTTGACATCAGGCTGTGAAAGTGAAAGATTAACATACCAGAAATCAAACCTTGATGTTATTCTTTCTATCTGAAGATATGTCTGAGGAAAATCCTTATTTGAATAGAACATTGAATAGAATCCCTGTGATTCAACATAATTAAGAAATGTAAGTATTGTATCTGTAGCCATAACTCTGTTTTTACTTAAAGGATTGTTGTCCATTGAGCGATACTCAAAGTCATATACAACAGGGTATTCCAGCTTGAAATTTTTTATTACGTTTACACAGGCCTGTGCCTCAGCGTATGCTTCACTTGTGCTGCGTGCATTGGCAAACCAGTATACTCCGCACTGGATTCCTGCTGCCTTTGCTCCGTTTATATTACGAAGGAATGTGGATTCCATCTGTGTTCCTTCTCCTGCCTTGATCATAACAAAGTCTATTCCGGCAGCCCTCACCCTGCTCCAATCAATAACCCCTTGCCACTTTGAAACGTCTATACCATCAAATCTTGATATTTTCTGAAGTGTTTTTGTAGAATCAGAATCCATAAGGATAAAATTTTTAAGTTCATTGATGTCATTACTGGTGATTTCACCGTCAGAAACAAGATCAGCTGATTTACGCCAGTTTGTAACCGGAAATTCATTATTTTCTTTCATAAGGTATTGCTTCATATACAACTTATCCATAACATTTACAATACCATCACCGTTAAGATCTCCGTAAGTCACTGATACATCAGCAGATACATCTGAACGTGATGAAAACATCACTGATGACATAGTGCATAAACATAATAAACCGATTAATAATTTTCTCATAAAGTAAAAAAACCTTTCAATAATAAAATTAATCAAGGAACAGAAAAATGTAGTTCCTTGATTATTGTATTTTTTATTCAAAGTCATACTCTTTGAATACAGGATCAGATTACATTTTCAAAGAGTACAACCTTATATTCATGATTTCGGGATATTTG
The DNA here is from genome assembly GCA_023458875.1 of Bacillota bacterium. Taxonomy (GTDB): domain Bacteria; phylum Bacillota; class Clostridia; order Oscillospirales; family Ruminococcaceae; genus HUN007. Next base: position 10,630 of record JAEWXO010000017.1, read on the forward strand.
ATTTTAATAGCCCAGTTTTTCGCCGACGATTATTACTTTTATTCTGTCTTTGATACGCTGGTGTGCTGATACAAGATAGTTGCAGCAGATTCTTGAATCAGAATCGCATCCGTCTGTCATGGTTGGATTTTCTTTTCTGTATGCTGCGCACTGTCCTTTTTCATAGCAATATGTAGCGCATGTCAGTCTTTGTGAATTTGCAGGAGCACAGATATTTTTTACTCTGTTTACTGCTTCGTCAAGATTTCTTACTATCTTGTTATATCCGGCAACGACAATAACTGACTTAGGTCCGTAGCATATAGCGGCTATTCTGTTGCTGTTTCCGTCAACGTTATAAATCTCGCCGTTCTCTGTTATGGCATTTGCACTGCACAGATATGCATCAGCAGTAAATGATGCTTTATAAAGCTGATCCATTTTGTCTGCATCAATTGCACTCTGGTCAAGGAATTTGTATTTGTCAGACTTAAGATAATCAATAACCCCACACTCCTTAAGAGTGACTGAACCACCTGTTGCAACTACGTTTCCTGTTTTAAGCAGATTGCTGATTATTGTCAAAACTTCTACTTTTGACTCTGCATAGTGAAATTCCATATTGTTTTTTTTAAGTGCTGTTGCTGTTCTGTTTATTCGGTTAAGAACAACACTTTTCATATTTTCGTCCATAAAAATCTCCTCCAATAATACAGATATATTTTTTAACTTTTGTTAGTTATTTCGACTGTTTATTTTTTAATTATACATAAAAAATTTGTATTTGTCGATAGTTTTTATATTTTTTTATTTCCAAAAAGTTTTTTTCCAACATTTATATAAAATTTGATATAAATATTTGTGCAATTTGATAAATATTTTTTCGTATTGTTTTTGTAAAATATAAACTGTTATTCATAATTTTTATTTGTCAGCCATAACTATAATACTATACAGAAAATTGTCAAAGGGGTTGATAAAATGAAAAGCAGTATTGCAAGAGATACGATATTTCTTACAGCTATTCAGCTTGGCACTCAGGGTATGTCTCTTATTCTTAATATATTTGTTTCCAGGATGCTTGGATCTGAAAACCTTGGTCTGATGTCACTTATTTACACTTTTTTTGGATTTGCCATGATAATATCGAATGGTAACATTTTCGTTTCAACAAGCAGGTTTGTGGCTGAAGAATGCGGAAAGGCAAAAGGAAATCCTGAAAAAATATTCCGATATGCACTTATATTTTCACTCATACTCAGTTTTTCGGTTTCTGCTGCTGTTTTTTTATTTGCAGAGCCTGTTGGAATGAAATTCATACATAATAAAAGCTGTGTAAAAGCTATAAGAGTACTGGCTGTTTCACTTCCTCTTGCTGCTTCGGGTTCGTGCATGAAAGGATATTTTCATGCATACAGAATGGTAGTTATTCCTGCGCTGGGAGATGCAATAGAATTTCTCATAAAATCATGCATAATTGCTGTCTCGGCAGGTATTCTGATTCAAAGAGGAATATTAAGTATCTATAGTGCAATAGCAATAAGTATTATATGCGGTGAAGCTGTGAGCTTCCTGTTTCTTTCATTTTCAATGATAAGACATAGAAAACCACGCAGTCAGAACAAGACTTCGGGATTTCTTAAATATATCATTGCTATTATACCGGTTATACTTAACAGTTATATTCCATGTATTCTCAGCACTGCAAATGATGCACTTGTGCCTGTCACATTAAAGCAGAGCGGATGCAGCACACCGGAAGCCTTAAGCTGGTATGGTATATTTGAAGCTGTAGTTCTTCCTGTTCTTTTCTTTCCGTCAATGTTTTTGTCTTGTCTTTCAGTTATACTTATTCCCGAAATTTCGAAACAGCGCACAAACGGAAATACCCTTAAAAATCTTGACCTGATAAGCAGTGTAATAGGCAAAACAATTATGTACTCTGTATTTGTAGTAAGTATTCTTATTATTTATGGAAACGATATCGGAATGCTTATAAGCCGCGAGCCGTTCTCAGGAAAAATGATTATGATTCTGTCTCCTGTCATACCGTTTATTTATCTTGAAATAGTTCTTGAAGGTATTATTAAAGGAATGGGCAGACATAGCTTTTCATCCGTTAATTATCTTGCGGAATATATTATACGTATTTCGACATTGCTTATATTTGTGCCTGTAATAGGGTTTTACGGAATAGCAGTATCATATTACATGAGCAATATCATATGCAATATTTCAAGAATAGTACTCATAAATAAAATAAACGGTCTTAGCTTCAGCATAAATGAGTATGTACTTATTCCGGTTATTGCAATAATATTTACATGGCAATGCACCAATCTTTTTGTGCATATCTTCAGACTGAACAATCTAAGCATACTGCCGCAGATGGTAATATACACACTGATAAGCTTTACAATATATATTTTTGTATATAAGGTTTTAAAGAACATACAGGTTCAGAGAAGGTGTACTGCATAGAAGTCTTTACTTTTAGCAATTATAGTTAAGATATCAATTTAACTTTAGCAGGGGTTCCGCCCCGGTACGAGTCGGAATGAGTTTTCCGGTTGTCCTGAAACTTGGGATATATATCTTCATCTTGCATATATGGATGAATAAAAACTGGCAGATTGACAGATTTTTTTAAATTTATGTTGAAATTGAATCCGGATATGTGTATAATATTAATATGTTGTGCGTTCACTGATGCCTGGATTTTTTGTTTAAAATGTAAAGGATGGATTGGATAATGGCTATAAACAAATCAGATTACCCTGATTTTCTCAATGATTATCTGTTTTATATGCGAATTGTACGAGGACGTTCAGAGACTACTGTAAATGAATATTTTATTAATATCCGTCTGTTTTTAAGATACATAAAAATGATGAAGGAAAACTCCGATCTCCCTATTGAACAAATTTCAATAAAAGATTTTTCAGTTGATATGCTGCGTAAAATTACATTAAAGAATATTTATGATTTTGAATTTTATCTGGCAGAGGAACGTAATAATCAGAATGCTGCAAGAGCAAGAAAAGCCGCGGCTCTAAAAAGCTTTTTCTTTTTTCTGAATAAACGTGCAAATTTGATTGATCAGAATCCTATTCTTGACCTTGAAATGCCATCTGTCAAAAAAGCCCTTCCTAAATTTCTTTCACTTGAAGAAAGCATACGGCTTTTATCGGCAGTTTCCCCGGATAATCCGGAACGTGACTACTGCATTATTACTTTGTTTCTAAACTGCGGTATGCGACTTAACGAACTTGTGAGCATTAATTTAAAAGATATTGATTTTACAGAAAGAAGACTTCTTCTCAAAGGTAAAGGAGATAAGCAGAGAATGATTTATATAAATGATGCGTGTATTGATGCACTCAAATCATATATTGCTTCAAGAAAAAATCCTCCTGAAGAACCCGAAGCTGTTTTTCTCAGTAAAAAGAAGCGACGGATAAGCAGGCGACGCGTTGAACAGATTGTTGAAGATGCTCTTCACCATGCAGGACTTGAAAACCGCGGTATATCCCCTCATAAGCTTCGTCATACAGCTGCCACACTTATGTATCAGCATGGCGGCGTTGATACGCTTGTAATAAAAGAAGTGCTCGGACATGCAAGCATAGCAACTACAGAAATTTACACTCATCTTTCAGATAACCTTAAAAAATCCGCAGCTGAAAATACTCCGCTTGCACATATAAAAAAGGGGAGTTTAAATAAATTAAACAATAAATAAAAAGGAAGTGCTACTACCATGATACCATCAGATCCTATAATCCTTCTAAGCTATATGAATACCCAGCTCCGTGACAAATACAAAAGCTTTGATGATTTCTGCTATGACAATGAGGTTGATGAAGAAAAGCTTCTGCAGACACTTTACGAAATCGGTTATTATTACAATGAACAGCAAAATCAATTTAAGCACAGAGAAAAGAGGGACTGAAGTTGAGCATTTCTGATATATGTACAAACCTTAGAAATAACATTTCCAGAGTTATTGTAGGTAAAAACGATATTATAGACAAGGTAATTATCTGTCTTCTATGTGACGGACATATTCTGCTTGAGGATATCCCCGGCACAGGAAAAACAACGCTTGCAAAGACACTGTCACTTTCAATAAACAGTTCATTCAAGCGTGTACAGTTTACACCTGATCTTCTGCCTTCAGAGCTTACCGGACTTAGATATTTTGACCAGAAAGAAAGCGATTTTGTATTTAAAAAAGGACTTATATTTACAAATATCCTTCTTGCAGACGAAATTAACAGAGCTACTCCGAGAACACAGTCAAGTCTTCTTGAATGTATGGAAGAAAGACAGGTAAGCGATAGCGGGGTTACATATAAGCTGGACAAGCCTTTTATAGTAATAGCAACACAAAACCCTGTTGAAATACAGGGAACATTTCCTCTTCCGGAAGCTCAGCTTGACAGATTTTTTATGCGGTTGTCAATGGGATATCCAAAGCATCATGATGAAATAAAAATGCTCGAACGTTTCATGTCAGACAACCCTATTGAAGAAATAATAAGTGTTGTTTCAGCTGAAGAGATTATTTCAGCACAGGAAGAGGTAAGAAAAATATCTGTAAGTTATGACATTATGGAATACATAATAAATATTGTCACTGCTACAAGAGAACAAAAAGAAATAAAACTGGGAGTCAGCCCGAGAGGTTCACTGGCACTTCTTCATGCTTCTCAGGGACATGCAGCCATAAACGGCAGAAATTATGTTATGCCTGACGATGTAAAGGCCGTCGCTGCAGATGTACTTGCCCACAGAATTATACTTTACGGTGCTATTGCCAATAACGGACACAGTAATTATGATACAATAGAAAAAATAATATCACAGATTCCTGTTCCGATAGAATAGGTATTATGTCATGGATTTTATTTCAATTATAATTCTGATAGCAGCAGCTGTATTTATACAAGGCTGGTTATACAGAAAGTTTACATTCAAAAATTTTAAATATAACTGTTTTTTTTCATCAGATGAGGTGTATGAAGGCGATGAAATTGAGTTTACCGAGGAAATCATAAATGCAAAATTTCTTCCTCTGCCATGGCTTAAAACGGAGCTTACAACATCTAAATGGCTTGAATTTTCAGGACTCCAATCACCGGTATCCTATAAGACAAGATTTATAACAAGTTTTTTTTCAGTAAAAAGCTATAGCAAGGTAAGACGTGTCTGGAAGGTAAAATGTCTTAAAAGAGGATGTTACGGAATAGAGAATATAGTTCTGGTAGTTTCTGATATTCTGGGCATTAACAAGCTTTCGGGGAGTTTTGATGTTTCAGAGCTTACAAAAAATAAAATTACCGTTCTTCCCTCTTGTGCATATTACGAAGATAACAATGTAAATATAAGTAAGACTATTGGAGATATTTTTGTAAAAAGAAAGCTTATATCAGATCCTTTTTTCTATAACGGAATACGCGAGTATACAAGTACCGATCCTTTTTCAAAAATAAACTGGTTTGCCACTGCAAAAGAACAGCAGCTTATGGTTCATAAAAATGATTTTACATCAGACCGTTCACTCACGGTTATACTGAATATTCAGTCCTCACAATATGATATTTCTGAAGTAATATATGAAAATTATGTAGAAGAATGCATACGCATATGTGCGGCTATAATTAAAAACTCCAGTGAAAACGGCATTTCAGTACGGATATTATCAAATACAACTATTGATAATATCCCTGTTGATGATAAATCCTCTGACAGCCTTAAGCTTTACAGAACACTTGCCAGTCTTCAGTTCAGTATTTATGAGCTTTTTGACAGATACGTCACTTGTATAATCCCTAAGCTTGAAAATACAGAAATTATAATTATCTCTTCTTATTTAAGCGATTGTATTTCAGATATTATCAGGGTTTATCCGGATATTCATTTTGTTAAACCGGATATGAGCGGAGGTGAAATATGAAAAAGCTAACCGTTCTTTGGCTGGGATTATTGTTTTACCCTCTTGTTTCAATTGTAAGCAATCAAATCAGTATTTTTGATAAAACTCCGGCAAGTGACCTGATATTGCTTGGTATGTCAGAGACAGCTTTGTTTTTCGGGTATTTTATAAGATTTTTATTATATAAAAATGAATTTAAACATAAGCATCTTTCACATATTTCTGAATCAGTTATAGGGCTCGGTTCAGCAGTTACAGCCAATATTATTATAAATGATTCTGAAGTTATTGTGTTATCTGTTTTGTTTATTGTCTTTTACTTTATCGGCATTGCAATCTATTCTGTCAGCTTTCAGAAGCTTGTTACATCAGCATTTTTATGTATTTCATCCGTCATTTATATAACGGCACTTATTATACTGAGGATACCGGTACCATCTGATCTGTTTATGAAATACTGCGTTGTTTTTGTGATTTCCGTTTATATGTATCTCCTGCTCCACAACCAGAAAACTATAGATTGTCTTATGACAACACGAAATTATGACATAAAATATCTTCCAAAAGAAACAAGAATGTATAATATAAGGCTTGTAGGAATTGTATGTCTTATAATAACCTCAATACTTATATTTAAAAAACAGGTATCCGGACTCATTTTAGCAATTATACGGTTTTTGGCAAAAGGAATAGCAACTTTGCTTGACTTAATAAGCAAAGTTATAGGTGATGATGATCCTTTTATTCCGTATACTCAGGATAATCCTGATGGAAATGAGGAGATTTTGCAGTCTCAACCGCTTCCGTATGCCAATACTATTCTATTACTTATAATTATTGTTTTCACATTAGTAATGATAATTATAAAACGGAAGAAAATCATCGCTTTTTTCAAATCTCTTATTTTTGATATAATAAATGTTGTAAGAAATATTTTCAGCAAAAATGAACAGGTGCAAAGAAAAGACTACGGTAAAGGATATGTTGATTTTTATGAAACTGTAAAATCATCATCCGCAGCGGACCAGACCATTTCATACAAACAGCAGGCTCTGTTATGGGAAAAAGACTTCAAAAAATTCTTTTCTATGCCTGATAACAATAAAAAATTCAGATTTGGCTATGGACTGGCTCTTTCAGGAATCAGACTTACAGGAACAGATACAAAAGTATCTGATACACCTAACGAAATAGCAGTCAGAACAGGTAATGAACAATTTGTTATTTCTACAGAAGAATATAATCAAATAAGATACGGCAATAATATCTGCAATGACAAAAGCATAGCTGATATCGGTAATATACTAAAAGAAATCTCAGAGAAAATTTAATTTTCTCTGAGATTTCTTTTAGTTTTAAATATCCGCATGATTATTAGTTAATTATTCTGTTTCGCTCAGATATATCATTACCCTGCTATCAATTATTTTAGCTACTTCCTCAGCCGTTGATGAACCATCAAAAAAAGATTCAATCTGAGAAGAAATTATTTCATCAATTTCCCTTTTTCTTCTTTTTGGGCTTCGGATATGGCAGCTCATCAAACATAGCGTTAAAAAGCTGTGAAAGGAATTCTCTGTCGTCAATATTATCAACCAGAAGCATATCCTTTGCACCTTCATAAGGCGGCTCATATTTTGCACCGGGCATCATTGCCACAGCCGACTCGGTTGGCTTTACCAGAAATCTGTTGTCGCATATATAAGCGACAATTTTTCCACGATAATAAATTATGTATTCGCCCATCATTGATTTATGTGTTATATCGTCAAGGTCTGACAGCTGGTTTATTATAAAACTCAGATATTCTTTACTTGAAGCCATATTATTCTCCATGTTATTATTTTATTTTAATGTTTAATAAATTTATATAAGCGAAAAATACAAGTAATGACCCCCGATTTTATACAGATGTCATTACTTTAACAGCAGTTACTAATATTAAAATTGCACAATCCTTGGAGGATAGCTTACAGATGAAAATTCTGCAATTGCATCTTCTAAGCAAAATACTTGTGTATTTCCGTCATCGGCAGAGTACATTGTTTTTAACATAGGATATGAGTCAAGCATTGCCTGACGTGGCTCAACACGGTCATCTTCTACAAGTTTGGCTGTAATACGAAGCCATCTGCCATACTTGCATGCACAGATCTCTACTTTATTATTAACTGAAATTTGCTTTGAAACATTTTTTAATCTGCCTGTCTGCAAATACATTTTATTTTCAAAAATAATTACCGTTCCAAAAGGTCTGACACGTGGCTGATCTCCGTCAATGGTAGCAACATAAAATACTTCTGATTCCTTTAAAAACTCGTAAACTTCTTCCACTTTTAAGCATCTCCTTTTATCCCTTTAAATATTTCATCGAGTATAATAAAACTAATTAAGGTAAAATTATTTATTTTTCCTTATAGTTTATTATAACAGAATTATATTTATAATACAATATTTTATACAAAATAATTGAATCAGGTTATAGAATTAAGTGCAATGTACTTTAAAATAAACTGAGCTGTTCATATCTTTCAGGAAAATCATAAAGATATCTGAAGCATTCATCAGTGCTATATAATATATTGTTTTCTTTGCATTTGTTTACAAAAATCTTCATTAGTTCATTGTTATTTTCACTTGGAAGCTGATATGAGTATCCGTATTTCTGAATATATTTTTCTTTCATTCCCGGAAAATGCTTATCCAATGCTGCATAAAAATATTCCCTGTCTCCCTCACGAAGTGTCAGTCCTATTCCAAAACAAATGATACCATGTACTCCTGCCTGAATACAATAATCAAGAATGCCGTTAATATTTTCATATGTATCATTTATAAACGGAAGAATCGGTGACAGCCACACTACAGTCGGAATATTATTTTCATGAAATATCTTTAAAGCCTTTACCCTTTCTCTCGTTGTACATACATTTGGCTCTAATATCCGGCACAGATCCTCATCATATGTTGTAAGTGTCATCTGTATTACGCATTTTGCTTTTTTATTAATACTTTTATAGACTTCAAGATCTCTTAATATTTTATCTGATTTTGTCTGAACAGCCACTCCGAAACCGTATTTATCAATAACCTCAAGACATTTTCTTGTAAGCTGTAATTTATCCTCACAATGCATGTAGGGATCACTCATTGCACCTGTTCCTATCATGCACTTTTTCCTTTTTGAAATAAGTGATTTTTCCAGAAGCTCAGGTGCATTAATTTTAACTTCAATATCTTCAAAATCATGAGTAAACTGATAGCATGTACTTCTTGCATCACAGTATATGCATCCATGGGTACAGCCTCTGTAAATATTCATACCATTCTGAGATGATAAAATTCCTTTTGCCTGTAAAAAATGCATATTAAAATTCTCCGTTCATTTTAACTTTATGACATTTATTAATAACTATGCAATTCATGTAATACTTTGTTGTGCATCATAAATATAATAACAGCTTCGATTTTTGCGAAATCAGAAGCTGTTATATGTGATAAATATCTCTATATATACTTTTCAAAAATTATTATCTTGTTGGACTTTGCAGTAACTCTCCCTATGCCCTTAAAACGGAATTTACCGAATCCCCTTACTGACACCTTATCATTTTCCTTAAGCTGATAGCTGTTGTTTTCTGTTAATTTTCCGTTTACAAACACTTTCTTTGTACGGAACAATTCTATACAGCTGTTTCTTGAAATACGATATATTTTCGAAATAACTCCGTCTATTCTTTCAGATGAAACCTGTACTTCTCCCTCTGATAAATGCTGAATATAATTCTCAGGTATATCTGTAGTCAGCATTGCTCTGACTGTAGTATGTTTTACACGTGTAAGCTCATTGCACAGATATCCGGACATATTTTGTGTACAGAATATATATGCGGCTTTATCTTCTACAAGAATATCCCCTATTTCACCCCGGTTGATTCCAAGGTTCATAATTGCCCCAAGAAAATCCCTGTGAGTAAGATTATCCGCAAATTTTTTCAGAAGAGGCTCGACTTTTATGCAGCAAACAGGAAAATTTTCTTCATAACCGAATTCATCAGGATTTCCAAACCTTATCATTACCCTGTCTGCATCTTCTCTTCCACCGGATATTTTGTATTCGGAGGTGTATGTGGATTCTTTCATCTCATAGAATTCAGAAAGCTCAGCTTCCGTAAGAAACTGAGTAAATGTATACTGATTATTTTTATAGGATTGCTGTGCCAGATCTTCAAGTCTTCTTTTAATAAGCTCATCGTTCATAATATTCATTCCTGATTAATAGTTTTGTATAACCGGATATTCTTTGTGAAATCCCTTTTACTTTGATGAAATTATATCATATATCTGAAAAAATTACAAGCCTAAATCATTTCTATTTGTAAAATAAAGTAATTATCGACTTTTTATAATCTTTTATTTCAATATACAACTGTATACACTACTTAAATTACTCTTTCTAATATATTTGTTTTCAACATTTTAAACAAATATATTATATCTCTATTGACAAACCAAATAAACTAATGTATTATATAAACATGATATAAACATATTATTGAAACAAAGGCGTTTCAATTTCTGTTATTCAACCTTAATGTTAATAAATAAAATTATTTTATTAAGGTTATAATCGAAATTGAAACGCTTATTTTATTATTTTCAGGGAGGATTTGAATATGTCAGAATCAGTAACATTAAAAAATCAGGGTGTAGCAGATTTTTTTGCATGCAATGTTTTTAACCAGATTGTTATGAGAGAAAGACTGCCTAAAAATGTATTCAAAGCTGTTATGCAAACAAAAACATTCGGTACCTCATTGGACAGTACAATGGCTGATGTTGTTGCAAATGCTATGAAGGACTGGGCAATTGAAAAAGGCGCTACTCATTATACTCACTGGTTCCAGCCTATGACAGGCATTACTGCTGAAAAGCATGATGCTTTTATTTCACCAACATCAAACGGAATGGTTATCCTTGAATTTTCAGGCAAGGAACTTATTAAGGGCGAACCTGATGCATCTTCATTTCCTTCAGGAGGATTAAGAGCAACATTTGAAGCCAGAGGATATACAGCATGGGATCCGACTTCAGATGCATTTATTAAAGATGATACACTGTATATCCCGACAGCCTTCTGTTCATATACAGGCGAAGTTCTTGACAAAAAAACTCCTCTGCTTCGTTCAATGGAAATCGTAAATGAACAGGCCTTAAGAATATTAAAATTATTTGGTAATACAAAAGCTACAAGAGTTACAACTACAGTAGGTGCAGAGCAGGAATACTTCTTGGTTGATAAAACATTGTATGATCAGAGAGAGGACCTTATTCTTACAGGAAGAACACTGTTTGGTGCAAAGCCTCCTAAGGGACAAGAACTTGAGGATCATTATTTCGGAAATATTAAACAAAGAGTTTCAAACTTTATGAAAGATCTTGATGAGGAACTCTGGAAACTCGGAATATTTGCAAAGACAAAGCATAATGAAGTTGCTCCGGCACAGCATGAGCTTGCTCCTGTATTTACTACATCAAATATTGCCGCAGATCACAATCAGCTTACAATGGAGCTTATGAAGAAAATCGCTCTTAAGCACAACCTTGTATGTCTGTTGCATGAAAAGCCTTTTGCAGGTGTAAACGGTTCGGGAAAACATAATAACTGGTCAATCTGTTCAAATGACGGTCAGAATCTCCTGGATCCGGGTGATACACCAACAGAAAACACACAGTTTATTACATTCCTTTGCGCTATTATAAAAGCTGTTCATCAGTATTCTGATCTTATAAGATTATCAGCTTCTGGTGCCGGAAATGATCACAGATTAGGCGCTAATGAAGCTCCGCCAGCTGTTGTTTCTGTATTTATCGGTGAAGAACTTGAAAACATACTGACTGCCCTCGAAAAAAATGAAACACTTGAACCAAGCTCAGGTGTAAAATTTGAAATAGGGGTTGACGCTCTTCCTTCTTTCCCGAAGGATTCTACAGACAGAAACAGAACATCACCGATGGCCTTTACCGGAAATAAATTTGAATTCAGAATGTTAGGTTCTGCTGATTCGATTTCCTGTACAAATGTAATCATGAATACAATCGTTGCAGAGTCACTGTGTGAATTTGCAGATGAGCTTGAAAAGGCTGATGATTTTAAATTTGCATTAAAGAAGCTGCTTGTAAAGACTATAAAACAACACAAACAGATTATATTTAACGGAAACGGTTATTCTGATGAATGGATAAAAGAAGCTACTGAAGAACGCGGACTTCCTAACTATGTATCAACAGTTGACTGTCTGCCTCAGTATGTTGCTGAAAAAAATATTAAGTTATTTGAAAAATTCAAAGTATACACAAAAACTGAAGTTGCATCAAGAACTGATATTTTGCTTGACAATTATACAAAGGTTATTAATATCGAAGCTCTTACAATGATTGATATGGCTAAGAAGCAGATTGCTCCTGCAGTAATGTCATATACTAAAGAAGTATGTAAGACTATTACATCAATGAAGGCAATCAATATTGAAAACAGCTCATACGAAAAACTTGCCAATAAGCTTTCCGTTCTTGCAAAAAGCCTTGATGATGCTATCGTTTCTCTTGAGCAGTCACTTATTTCATCAAAGGATATAGAAGGAACATATGAACTTGCCGTATACTACAGAAACAATGTTTTTGCAAAAATGCAGGTTTTAAGAGCAGTTGCCGATGAACTTGAAACAAATGTTTCAGAAAAATACTGGCCATTCCCTGTTTACTCCGATCTCTTATTCAAGATTTAATATTAAAAATATACAAAAAAATATTATTCAGCAATACATAAATGCAAAGCTGATATGTAAGCGAAGTCCAGGCGACCGCAAAGCATGGTCGATTACGCAAAATCAAAATCCCTGCTATATCACCATATGGTCTGAGTAATAACAAAGAGAATTCTTATTTTCGGATAAGGATTCTTTTTTTCTGTTTTCCTTGCATATAAAAAAAAAATAATGTATAATTATCATTGACTATATTAATTCAAGGGGCTAAAAAAATTTATGAGTATTCTTAATGTTGAAAATGTCACACATGGGTTCGGAGCTCGAAGAATCCTTGAAGATTCATCTTTCAGACTTCTTAAGGGCGAGCATGTAGGACTTGTAGGTGCAAATGGAGAAGGAAAAACTACATTCTTAAATATTATTACCGGACAGCTTGTTCCTGACGAAGGAAAAATAGAATGGTGCAGGCATATAACAACCGGATATCTTGACCAGTACAGCACACTTACAGCGGGAAAAACTATTCGTGATGTTCTCAAAGAAGCCTTTCAGCATCTTACAGATCTTGAACACGAAATGCTTGATATGTATGAAAAGATGTCAGATGCTTCTGACGAAGATATGAACCAGATGATGAGTGAAGTAGGAGAAATTCAAGAAATACTGGAGCAGAGCGGATATTATACTATTGACAGTAAAATCACTGAATATGCAAACGGACTCGGATTAGGTGAAATAGGACTTGATCATGATGTTGCTGAGCTTTCCGGAGGACAGCGCGCAAAAGTTCTTTTAACAAAATTATTGCTTGAAAATCCGATGATTCTGATTCTTGATGAACCTACTAACTTTCTTGATGAGAATCACATTGCCTGGCTTCAGAATTTTTTACAGAATTACGAAAATGCCTTTATACTTGTATCTCACGATATTCCGTTTATGAACTCTGTAGTAAATGTAATATATAATATTGAAAATGCAATATTAACGCGCTATACAGGTAACTATGAAGATTTTAAAAGGATGTATGAGCTTAAAAAAAGACAGAATGAACAGGCCTATGAAAAGCAGCAGAAAGAAATCGCTCACCTTCAGGAATTTATTGCAAAGAACAAAGCAAGAGCTGCTACTGCTACCATGGCCAGATCAAGACAAAAAAAGCTTGAGGGTATGGAGATAATAACTATAGCAAAAGAAAAAATAAAGCCGGTATTCTCTTTTAAGTCTGCACGTACACCTGGTAAAATAGTTATCGAAGCCAAAGATCTTATTCTGGGATATGATGAACCGCTTACACGTCCGGTAGATATTCAGATTGAAAGAAATCAGAAAATAGCAATAAAGGGTGTAAATGGCCTTGGAAAATCAACCCTTATCAAAACTCTGCTTGGTATAATAAAACCAATACAGGGTACTGTTGAGCATGATCAGTTTGTAAAGTATGGTTATTTTAAGCAGGAGGAAAATGCTTCATCTAAAACGGCACTTCAGGAAATATGGGACGAGTATCCTTCAATGACAAATGCAGAGGTCAGAGCTGCCCTTGCGAAATGTGGACTGACAAATGAGCACATTACTTCTCAGATGAAGGTTCTTTCAGGTGGCGAAAATGCAAAAGTAAGACTCTGTCATCTTATGCTTCAGGAATTCAACCTTTTAGTACTCGATGAGCCTACAAATCATCTGGATGTATATGCCAAGGATTCTCTGAAGGAAGCATTACAAAAGTTTAAAGGTACAGTGGTTCTAGTAAGTCACGAACCTGAATTTTATCAGGATATTGCTACTGATATCTGGAACCTTGAAAGTTGGACTACAAAAATAATATAACGAATAAGAGAATGTCCTCCCCCGCTTTTACATGCGGAAGGAGGACATTGTACTTTTATGACAATCAGGTATATTATTGTAAAACTAGTGTAGTGTATCAGTAACATTTAGATATTTTCATATTTCTTAATCATCATTAAACTTCGGATAAAGAGAAATCAATTTTTCTCTTGCCTTACCATTCTATTATACCACAACACAGAATGGATATTTCTTAACTAAATGACATTGCTTCTGAATACAAACGCATAGTGAAGCAGTGAAAACGGAAAATCAGTTTCATAATTCTCTATGCAGCTCTCAAAATTCTTTAAATACTGCACTACATCTTCTGTTGTTCTTCTTTCAGAATCCGGTTCAAGTTCTGAAAATGTAATTGTTTCAAGATCACTTATCTTCATAGCTTTATCATATCGGCTGAACCGATTTTCCTCCCTTTATCATAATGTACTTTGCATCAATTTGAAACGAAGATTACTTGTTTTTTCTAGAATGATTTCACTCAATTTCTGCTCATTTTTCAGTCATTGACAAATAAGCATATTATCATTCATGCTGAGTTAGTATCCGTATCTTTCAAGTTTCTGTGCTATATCAAGATACAGATCAACTATATCAGCTTCTTTTCCGTCATACGTAATACGGATTATTTTCCTTCTTATATCAATTTCATCACAATGAGATATTCCTCTGTTACTAACTCCTCTTACAACACCTCTGAAATTTGTCCATTTAACTGCCTGCGGTGGAAGAAGACCGTCGTTTTCACCTTCAAGATGATTTACCACAAGATTAGGAAACCACATAAACATATCTGAACGGGCATTTTTCATTACAAATGCGTAACTCTGGTAATAAACTGATTCCACATCAGGATTATGCTCATTAAATACAGCTGCTTCATCTGTAAGAAAAATTTTTATTGCACCATAGGTATCCGGAGACTTGTCCCCTAAAATTCTGAACCACAGATCAGTAATTTTACAACCGGCTTTTATCAGCGGTTTTGGGAACTTCATAAGTGCATCGACAGTCTCTGAACCATTATGCGGCGTTGACAACGTTGTTATCGAAGCTATTCTGTCAGCAAATCCAAGTGATGAAGCAAGATATCTCGCTTCAAGTCCACCCTTTGAATGTGCGATTATATTTACTTTATCTGCATTGTATTTTTTAAGAAAGCTGTCAAACCGGGATGATATCTGATTAGCATTGGATTCTACTGAACCGTTGCTGTCCTGACCGCTCAAAAGCACATCATATCCCTGATTTTCAAGCGCTGGCTTTATTCTGCCCCAGTAACTTACTTTCCAGTCATCACGGAAGCCCATACCGTGAATAAGTAATATCGGATATTTCATATGTTATATTTCCTTTATTCTGCCTGATATTTATTTGAGTCAATACCTTTAGATAAAATAATTTTTCTCCATTTTCGTTCCGGTTTCATTTCTTGACAAACAGAATGCTGTTTATATTACTCGCTGAAATTATAACGCGACATCGTCCAGTATTCCTTTGGAAGAATAAACACAGACGGTGATGCAATAACAGGACAGAATCGTCCGGTCAGACAGTATTATGGCAGATTCTTTACAAACACTATCAGCGAACAGAAATGAACGTCAATATTTTCAATTCTCTCTTCCGGATTATCCGGATTCGGCATACTGATAACAAAATCAACAGATGCACGGTCAATGAAAGACGAAAACAATTTAAAAAAAGAACGAGGTGTTGAATGTATATTAATCAACACCTCGTTCAAAGAGAAAATTTTGGATGCCGGCAGTGGGGGTCGAACCCACACGGTATTACTACCACAAAATTTTGAGTCTGTAGCTCAACTCGGCAGTTTGTGTCATATCTCAGCAGTGTTCGGCAATATAAAGCACGTAAATACGTTGATTAAGACTTCATTTGCACTCAAATATAATTCATGCCTGATTTTTGAGATTTTCAAAAACAAGTCGGTTTTGGTAGAAAAGATGGCAGAAACCTTAAAATGATAACTCACACTCTGGTAGAAATCACTTCATGAATATGAAGGCATTTTCCGCCATATATCCTTGATTACGTACAGGTTATTTTACATAACGCTGTACTTTTTTTATTAACAGACAGCGTTATCCGCAAATGGATAGCGCTGTTTTATTTTATACATCCAGGAGGATTCAATCATGCCTAAAACATCATCAGTATGCATAGTCATCAAAAACAGTAATTATACAACGATGAGCAACTATCATCTCAGATCAAAAAATCTCAGCCTGAAAGCAATAGGACTTCTCAGTAAAGTCTTCTCTCTTCCTGATGACTGGGATTATTCAATATCAGGCCTCGTTGCAATCTGCAAAGAAAATGAAACAGCAGTAAAGACCACTCTGAACGAACTTAAAGAATGGGGATATCTCATTGTAACAAAAGCCAAAAGCTCAGAAAACGGGCGTTTTATTTACAGTTACGATTTCTACGAATATTCTGAAAAAGACACTGTTGTTTTTAAAAAGCCGGCAGTACCAAAACCTGATATTTCTTCAGATAAATCACCGGACAATCCATATGTATATTCCCCAGCTATAGAATCTCCAGGGGTAGAAAACCTACCTCTGGAAAACCCACCTGTGGAGAATCCAGTTATGGAAAATCCACAGGTAGAGAATCAAGGACAATTAAATACTAACAAACTAAATACTGATAAATCAAATAAAGATAATAAAATAAAGACTAATACTGCTCCATGTGTTTTTTCTGATGAAAAAATCTCTTCTGACAGAAAAAAAGAAACAAGAAATCTCTATGCTGAAGACGTAAAACTTTCTGAAAGAGAATATCAGGCATTATGTGACAACTACAGTATATTATTGATAATGCCGTCGAAATTGTTGTCGTTCTGCTCAACAACGTCCTCAATGTTCTTCATCTGTAAGCTTGCACGGTCTTTTTCCAGAAAAGCTATCTCCGAGAAGCCTACCGTATCGCAGTAGTGCGACGAGATATTGCCTTTATCCTGAATAACAACAATGTCGCTTACCGAGAGTGAATGTCCCTTGAAATCTTTCGGGCGTTCAATGTTGAACTTCTCATACACATCTTCAAGAAGCTGGTCATCGCTCTTTTGCTTATCGTCGGATACGTCAAGAGCATACACAAGCGTGTAGTTTTCCTTATTCGGAGCAATGCCTTTATCCTGCAAGCTTTTCAGAGGTTCAAAACAAAGTTTGCGATTATCAGGATTATCATTGAGCTGATATATCCCTACCGCCTTTTCCGTTTCGTTGAATAACTGCGCTTCATATTCAGGCTCTTTGTCGGCAAGATCCTTATAATGTGTCTTAATGTCAAGAAACTTCGACCATTCTGCCGCCTCAATTCCATACATTCCTCTGTGCTGTTCAATATCCTCAACGGAAACGGCAAGGCTCTCGGAATTATCCTCGTGAAGCAGATATACGTTCTGGTCATTTGCGAACAGTTCCAGAGCCTTTTCCGTACTAAGAGGGAGCATACCGTCCCAAGTGTAGCCGAAGCTGTTTCTATCAGCAACGGTTACGCTGTCGTCGGGCATCTTAACGCCGTATTCAGGTGTGCCGATTTCTCTCTGAACGTCCTCCACAACGGCTTCATTGATAGATTTTTAACCTCAAGCTCTTTCTGAATGACTTTCTTTGCAAAGCTGTCAACAAGAACGGGATGTGATTTGTCTGCAAAATGACATTCTCTGAAATTATCGAACGGGAAATTCTCAACCTGCGTCATCTTGTCGATTGCCCATTTCTGAACATCATTTTCGTATCTGCCGTCAATGAAGTTCTTGTTTTCAAGCTGATTTTCACTGTGAATAACCTGAAATGCGGTTACAAGAGCAACCCGGTCAATTGGAAATTCGCTGAGAACCTGTTCTGCCGCCTTTTGTGCTTCAAAATGCACACCGTATTTTACCGAAGTCGAATTATCCGAAATGGCTTTCACAATGGCGTCGTTACAACGCTTATTCTCTAGGTTACTGAGTATCAGTGCTTCAATGGCTGCTTCACCTTTACTTCTCACGGACTTTATATCCTGCAATACAACAGGAATGTCAAAGTGATTATTTTTTGGCGGTTCGGGGAACTTCTCGGAAACCTCGGTGAGCTTTTCTTTCTGCGACGCTTCCTTGCCGGTAACAGCAGCTACCGCCGCTTTGTAATCTTCAACGTTCTTCTGACCGATTGTCAGAGTCGTTTTATCACTGTTAATACGTCCGCTAAAGGGAATATTGTTATCGGTAAGATATTTCGCAACCTTTTCAGCCGTTTCCGACTTCAAACGAAAATACTGCTTATCCTCGATAGCGGAATAAGCAGTATTTCCAATGATATTTGATTTGTCAGGCTGTTCGGCTGTTTTCACCTGTTCCTTTGTGCGTTCCTGCATTACGTCGGTAATACTGTTTATCAGCTCGTTTGACGTTGCTCGAATGGTTTCAAAAGAAGATTTCAATTCAGGGACGTCCCTTCCCGAACCCCAAGAAGCAACATATCCGAAGCTGTAATCCGAAGTGTCAATGCCGAAATGCGTACATACCGTAAAAGCGATACTTTCCGCTTCAACCTCCTCCGTATTTCTGTCCTTTGGCTTTTCATCAATATCGCTTTTCTTCAAGGCTCTGTCGTGAAGCTTTGAATGGGCAATTTCGTGAACAGCGGTTTTGATTGTCTGAACCTCTGACATTCCCTCGTTGATGGCAATTTTCTGACTTTCTCGGTTGAAATACCCCTTTGCGCCACTTTCAATCTTTTCAAATTCAATAGGAACAGGCGATACCTCCTTCAGAGCCGCAAAGAATTTCTCAAAGTTCTTTACATTACCCGTAAGCTCATCAGCTCCCAGTGTAGGAAGTTCTTTGCCGTTGGTCTGACTTACGTCAAAAACGCTGACAACCTTAAATGCAGGGATTTTGACCTCAATTTCCTCTGTAATCGGCTTTCCGTCCTTATCGAGAACGGGAAGTTGCGTATCCTTGTCAAGCTTTGTCTGCTCCTTGCGAATAGTGTAGGGCGATGGGGCAAATATCTGTATTCCTTTCTCTCCTCGGTTTACACTTCGCTCAAACTTGTTTTTCCAAGTGTTATAGCCTGCTACTAGCGACGCATCAGGTTTTTGCATTGCTATGAGCATTGTGTTGTTGAAGCTGTAATTGTGGAATTTCGACATTGTGGCAAGGTATTTCTTGAAGTTATCTCCGTTCACCAAGTCCTTAATTTCGTTTTCAAGCTTATCGGTTATCTCCGCAACACGCTCTTTGTCGGTTTTCGTTTCATATTCGGGCATTTACATCGTCCTTTCTGGCATAAAAAAAGAGAAGCGTTATTCACACTTCTCTCATTTGGGTAGTAATTTAATTGTGGCTTGTTAACCATTCAAACAGTTTGTCACATTCCATTGAACCGTCTGCTAAATCAAGACCAACGGATATCAGCTCCTCTTGCGTACATTCAATTTCAATGCCGTTTAGTAGTAAAAAAACAAGCATTGCGTGTATTCCAATACGCTTATTCCCATCTACAAAAGGATGATTACTCACGAGGGAATATCCAAGTCGTGCCGCCTTTTGAAGTAATGTCGGATACAAATCATATCCATCAAATGTTTGAAATGGCGCATTCATCGCAGACTCAAGCATTCCGTCATCACGGACACCATCTGAGCCTCCTGTTGCGGCTATCAAGGAACTGTGCATGCTTACTACCTGATTTTTGGTAAGCTGTATCATTTCGCAAGCTCCTTATATGCCTTTATATTTTTGTCAATCAGTCTTTTGGATATTTCATTCACGTCCTCATCAGGTGCGGTCTGGAGCTTTTCAACTTCTGAAAACTCCATTATTACATAACGTGGAACATTGTTTTTCAGAATAACAGCAGCTCCGCTTTCATCTACAAGACGAGCCACTTTTGAGAAATTCTGATTAGCTTCTGTGATTGAAACAAGATTACTTGTCTTAACTGTCATAGTGAACTCCTCCTTTCTCACTTATATTATACACTAAATGTAGGAGAAATTCAACCTATTTTGAAATTATTTTTTCGACGTTTTTCTCGGTGCAAACTCCAGCTTGAAGTTTACATACGTTCCCGTATCGTCAAGGCAAACCGTAGCATCGTAATTTCTGCCCGATTTCTGTGAATATAAGCCTTTGACCGCAATCTTACCGTCCCTAATCAAAGCCTTTGCCATTTCCTTTGTGAACGCTTTCTTTGCCGCCTGAAAGAACTTGTTGTCTTTCCAGAGAACAAAGCCGCAACTTCTGTCCTCACAGGAGTAGGCTTTCTGAGTTTCAATGATGTTTTTCTTGCAACGTGAGCATACACCGATTACTTCACCGCCGCTGTTTGATGTAATCTTGCTTTCATCGACATTGCTCTTTGCAACCGAGATAATGTCATTCGTTGCCTTTGTCACCTCTAAAGGAACGATGGACAAGAAAAACCCCGAGGTCAGACGATACCTTGCACAAAGAGCCGAACTGCTTGGAGCAATCCGTCTGCCCAACAACGCATTTAGTAAAAATGCAGGAACGGAAGTTACAAGCGACATCATCTTTCTGCAAAAGCGTGACCGCCCCATTGATGTGGATAGGGATTGGATACACCTTGGGCTTGATGAAAACGACATTGCCCTAAATAGCTACTTTGCAGACCACCCCAAAATGATACTGGGTAATATGGAAATGGTCAGCGGTCAGTTTGGTATGGAAAGTGCCTGTGTTCCCATTGAGAGTGCAGACCTTTCAGAACAGTTAAAATCGGCTGTCCATAGCATTGAGGGCGAAATCAGCGAATCGGATCTGCCCGATATAGAAATCTCCGAGCAAATTTCTATTCCTGCCGACCCCAATGTAAAAAACCATACTTACACCCTTGTGGATGGTGATGTTTACTTCCGTGAAAACTCACGCATGGTAAAGTCTGCCTTAAACCAAACGGCAAAGGAACGCATTACGGGGCTTGTAGAGCTTCGGGAATGTGTCAATAGCCTTATCTACTATCAGCTTGAGGATTTTAGCGATGAAGTCATCAAAGCCGAACAGGTCAAGTTAAATCAGCTCTACGATACCTTTACCGCAAAATATGGGCTAATTAACAGCCGTGGCAATTCCATTGCCTTTAGCGAAGATAATTCCTACTACCTCCTATGCTCCCTTGAAGATGTGGACGAGGACGGTAACCTAAAAGCCAAAGCGGATATGTTCACCAAACGCACCATTAAAAAAGCCGCAAATATCACAAGCGTGGATACTCCCTCAGAAGCTCTCGCCGTTTCCATTTCCGAAAAAGCAAAGGTAGATTTGTCCTTTATGGCAGAACTGACAGGGCTATCCAATGAAGAAATTGCTGTGCAGCTTAAAGGTGTTATCTTTCGTGTTCCCGAATTGTATCACACTGATGCACCGCCCCGTTATGTCACAGCCGATGAATACCTTTCCAGCAATGTCCGTGAAAAGCTCCGTACCGCCGAGCTTGCCGCCAAAGCAAACGAGGAATATACGGTCAATGTAGAAGCACTCAAGCAGGCGCAACCCACAGATTTAGATACAAGCGAAATTGAGGTGCGTATTGGAAGCACTTGGATTGACAAAGAGTATATGCAGGAATTTATGTATGAACTCTTTGACACTCCTCACCGCAATCAAGGCAATATCAAGGTCAATTACTCAAATTTCACTGCCGAATGGAGCGTAACCGCCAAAAATTCTATCAGCTATGATGATGTTGCCGCCTATGCTACTTATGGTACAGACAGAGCAAACGCATACAAGATTTTTGAAGATACCCTTAACCTCCGTGATGTGCGTATCTATGATACCAAAACAGAGCCAGACGGAAAGGAAATCCGTGTACTCAATATAGATGCTACACAGCTTGCACAGCAAAAACAGCAGCTTATCAAGGACGCATTTAAGGACTGGATTTTCAGAGATGCCGACAGACGGCAGAACCTTGTTAAGCTCTACAACGAGCGTTTTAATTCCGTAAGACCCCGAGAATATGACGGCAGCCATATCAATTTTGTGGGTATGAATCCACAAATAAAGCTCCGTGAACATCAGATAAATGCCATTGCCCATATTCTTTACGGCAACAATACCCTGCTTGCACATGAAGTAGGTGCAGGCAAAACCTTTGAAATGATTGCAGGGGCAATGGAAAGTAAGCGGCTTGGACTGTGCCAAAAACCACTCTTTGCCGTACCCAACCACCTAACCGAACAATGGGCAAGTGAGTTTCTAAGGCTTTATCCTGCCGCCAATATCTTGGTGGCCACGAAGAAAGACTTTGAAACAAAAAACCGCAAGAAATTCTGTGCAAGAATAGCCACAGGCGAATACGATGCGGTAATTATCGGACACAGCCAGTTTGAGCGTATTCCTGTTTCTTTGGAACGGCAGGAACGCTTGCTCCGTCAGCAGATTGATGAAATTGAGCAAGGCATACGGGAAGTGAAATCAAGCGGTGGTGAGGGCTTTACCGTCAAGCAGTTTGAACGCACCAAAAAGGGGCTGATTGAACGGCTGAAAAAATTAGAAGCAAGGGAACGCAAAGATAGTGTGGTTACCTTTGAACAATTAGGTGTAGACAGGCTCTATGT
This sequence comes from Bacillota bacterium, assembly GCA_023458875.1. Classification (GTDB taxonomy): domain Bacteria; phylum Bacillota; class Clostridia; order Oscillospirales; family Ruminococcaceae; genus HUN007. The sequence continues at coordinate 33,778 of JAEWXO010000017.1, forward strand.
GGACGAAGCACACAGCTACAAAAATCTTTTCACATTCACGAAAATGCGGAATGTGGCAGGACTTTCTACCTCCGATGCTCAAAAATCAAGCGATATGTTTCTAAAGTGCCGCTACATGGACGAGCTGACAGGGTGCAAAGGCACAGTATTTGCAACGGGAATGCCCAACGCTACACCCTATCAACGATTATCGTGCATATATTCCCCGATAAAAGCTTTTTACTTTTATCGGGGATTTTGCTTTAAATACTAAATCTGATGTCAATTCCGTTTTCGTCGGAAATATAGACAACATCAATCATGGTGACGGCAAGAGCGTGTTTTTCATCCATAGAAAGCTCGTTCCAACGGCTCATCGGGTCAGATAATGGCTTGGTATCAATTTCCTTGTGCTTGCGAGCCTGAGAGCGTAATTTCTCTTCCAGTTCAGATTTCTTATCATGAAGAGCTTTTACTCTCTGCTGAATGTAATCGAAAAGTACATCATCAGCATTGGCAAGCTTGTCCATCAGCTTTCTGATTTCATCATCAAGGCGGAGTATCTCAGCATTCAGATTATCAGCTTCGGAATTTGGCTTAGACCTTTTCTTCTTTGCAATGACAAGATTTTCAATGCGATTTTTCATTGCCTCGAATACAAGCTTTTCAGCTTCATCAGGTTTAATGGCAAGTCTTTTTTTGATGCACCCTGCACTGCGATATGCGCCCGAATCAAGGAAATATCTCCATTGTTTTGTGCGTTTGGCATTCCATGAATACGCTAAACTCAAACCATATTCACAGTGACCACATTTCGCAAGACCTACAAGCCATGAATTCATTGCACTGCCATTGTTGGGGATTTTTTGATTGTGAGATTTCTTATCCTGTACCGCAAGCCATGTTTCTGAATCAACAAGCCCTTCGTGATAACCAACCTTTATGTACTCTGAACCGTCGGGATTTTTATGTCTGAACAATCCGTGAATACCATCAAACGCATCTACATCATCAATAATTTCAAATCCCTTTGACACAAAATACCTGTAAACATCAATATCTGCTCTTACATAAAGCGGACTTTCCAGAAGTCTTGAAAAATGGCTTCTGTCCATGTTAGTTCTGCCTGTTCGTGAATTTTTAGACGGCTTTGATACATCAATATCATTATCACGAAAATAGTTTACAATATCTGCAAGCGAAGCACAATTTTTCTGATAAATCTCGTATGACTTGACGATAACCTGTGACTGTTCAGACGGCACTAAAACCGAACCTGTTTTGCCGTTAATAGTTCTTCGCTCAGGTTCATAACCATAATAGACCTTGCCGCCT
>JAEWXO010000018.1 GCA_023458875.1 Bacillota bacterium
AGATAGCATCAGGGTTGCTTTGCTTTACCGTTCCTGAACCATTTACGCTTGCAGTTGACGCATGATGGAGAACTGCATTTGCATCCATACAGAAATCAATTATATTCTGTGTTCCGCGTACATTTGTTTTTTCAAAGTCCTCGTAATGACCGGCATGCATAACGTTTGCAGCTGTGTGAATTACTGCGTCTGTTTTTTCTGTAAGCTCACTGTAAAGCTTATCGGATAAGCCGAAGTGAGGAAACTCAATATTTCCGATTACTATTTCAAATGAATATTTTTCAATACAGTTTCCGAAATAATATCTGAAAACAGATTCAAGCTTTTCAGCGTTTCTGACAAGACATGTTACATTGCAGTCTCTGTCAAGAAGATTTTTCAGAATATGTGCACCGAGGAAGCCTGTTGCACCTGTAAGAAGAATATTTTCAGGCTTTGATTTTAAAGGAATGTTGGCATTATGATTAATAAGGGAATTTACATCAACTTTTTCTTCATGTTCACTGCCGGTGTCAGAGTTAATATGCTTAAGAACCCTTTCAAGTAAAATAACAGTAGGGTGTTCATATATATCCTGTATTGTAACTCCTAATATCGACGCAAGCTCCATGGCTGAAAGACTGTCACCGCCTATATAGAAGAAATCATCCTTTATACTTATCTTGTTCTTTCCAAGAACACGCTCCATAGCAAGGCATATACGTTTCTGATCATCGGTTTTAGGTGCAACATATTCTTCTGCCTTTATCCGCTCAAAATCATGAAGTGATTTTAAAACATCATTACGTTTTATTTTATGAGTGGTTGTTTTTGGGAATTCTGTTTTTCTGAATTTGATGCTCATTATCTTTTTGTACGAAGGTAATGTTTCGTTAATCTGTCTTATTTCATTTTTAATAACATTTATAACATCTGAAGTATATTTTTCAGGATATACAAGTGCTGTAATCCTGCCGTTATCTTCATAGACCATAACATCCTTTATATATCTTATTTCGTACAGATATCCTTCAAGCTCCTCAGGGTAAATGTTCTTACCGTTATCAAGTATAATAAGATTTTTTGACCGGCCTGTAATATAAAGATATCCGTCATCGTCAGTATATCCAAGATCTCCGGTTCTGAACCAGCCGTCGCACATTACCTGTTCGGTTGCTTTTTTATTTTTATAATAGCCCATCATAACTCCCGGGCCTTTTACGAGTATTTCTCCGTTTACAATTTTAATTGATGTTCTGGAGACAGGCTTTCCTACAGAACCAAGTCTGTTGGCATCCGGACAGTTTGAACATACAACAGGGGAGCATTCAGTCAGGCCATATCCCTGATATACGGTTATTCCGTATTCGGCAAGCTCTGATATTGTCTCTTTGCGTATAGCTGCACCGCCTGTTACTATTGTCTTCAGGTTTCCTCCGAACTTGTCAAGAATACTTTTATATATTTTCCGTCTCAGATCGATATTTACCGCAGATGCTATTTTGGTTATTCTTTTAGCAGTGGCTATTCTTTTTTCCTTTCCCTGTGCAATAATGCCCTCTTTTATTTTTTTACATATCATATCTGCGATAAGAGGCACGATCAGAATCATATCAGGTTTGAATCTCTGAAGATTAGGAATAATATTTTCAAGTCTGTCATTTATGTTTACAGTACCTCCGTTATAAAGCACGGAAAGATTATCTACTGTAAGTTCATAGGTATGATGTATTGGTAATACTGACATTACATTGACTATGGTGTTTTCTTCATTAAACTTCATTTTCTTTACAGCCACTATATTGCTTGCAATATTCGAATGTGAAAGCATAACGCCCTTACTGCTGCCTGTAGTACCTGAGGTAAAAAGAATTTCTGCCATATCTGACGGTTCAACGGCTACATCGCTCTGTGGAAAAACAGATAAAATTTCATTATACTCTTCACTGTTAAACAATATAACCTTTTCAAGTTCAGGGCATTCAGCTAAAAACTGATCCTTTAGGTGTTCAAATTCTTCGGAAGTAAAAATCATACTTACATTTCCGAGTTTAAGAAGATTTATCATCTCATTTGCAGGAAGCATCCTGTCTATAGGTACAATTGTATTTCCGCTGTTGCATACACCGAGATATGTACATATCCAACAGTAGCTTGATTCTCCGAGAACAGCAATATGCTTCTTGTTCATACCGGACTTTGTCAGAAAGTACGAAATGGATGAGCTGTTTTCATAAAGATCTGAATATGTTTTTTCAATCAGGGTTTCATCTTCAAAGTATCTGTATGCGATTCTGTCATTATATCGTTCATTGATAACCCTTAAAAAATCCTTGAGGTTATCGAGTGTTTTTTTAATTATTTTTTCATTGTCTGACATTATATATTTCCCCTCTGTCTTTTAATATTACTTTAGCTTTACCAGTAATTTTTCGAGTTGCAATGAAGAAAGGCGGACAGGTATTCCCTGAAGCCGCGCTTCGGTATTTGCCCGCCTGATGATGAGTTCAAAATCTTTTTCATCAAGACAGGTAAATTTATCAGGAATATCAAGCAGTTTATTAAGCTCTTTAATTTTATTTATAAATACATATGCACTTTTGTTATCTGATTTATTATAATCTGAAAATCCACAGAATTCAGAAAGCTCTGCAAGATCATTCTCAATTGCGGGCATATATTCTTCAAGAATATATGGAAGAAGAATGGCATTGGCACATCCGTGCGGAATATGATAAAGCTCACCCATTCTGTGTGCAATTGCGTGTACATAACCTGTACTTATTCTTCTGAATGCTATACCTGCATAATATGATGCCTCGGCCATTTTTAGTCTTGCATCTTTATTTTCAGGCGATATAAATGCCGTATGAAGATTTTCAAATATAAGCTTACATGCATACGGTGCTTTTTTCCTGTCCTCGGGGAATTCATCTGCAAAAGTGCTTATATATGCTTCAATCGCATGTGTAAGTGCATCCATCCCCGTATAGGCTGTAACTTTCTGCGGTAGATTTACAGACATATCCGGGTCCAGAGCAAGTGCACGGGGCATAAATTTTGAAGTAAGCACAGGGCATTTACGTTCCTTTTCGGTATTTGTAATAACAGAAAACATAGTCACCTCAGAGCCTGAGCCTGATGTTGTAGGTATAACATAAATCGGCACAGATTTTTTTAAAGGTGCGAAGTAATTTGTCATTTGAATAACGCTTTTATTCGGATTTGATGCACGGAGTGCAATAATTTTAGCACAGTCAATAACAGAACCTCCTCCTGCTGCTAAAACACAGTCACATTTATTTCCGTTGAAGATTTTTAGACCGTATTCAACATTTTCTATCGTAGGATCTGACTGAATATCAGTAAATACAGTATATTTTATTGAATGTGACTGAATTTTACCGATAAGTACAGAAAGCAGTTCAAGACGCATCACAGAGCGGCTTGCTGCAATAAATACATGTTTTACATTATCTTTTATAAGTCTGTCTGCAAGCTCACTGACAGAACCCTCACCTGAATATTTCTCCGGCTCATCAAAACGCTTTGATTTAAGCCAGTTATATGAAATAAATTGCAGGGGATTAATAGTACATTTTTTTGTCTTCAATAATAAAAATCCTCCATCTTAATATTATATACAATTTATTATACCCTTAATAATACATAATGTCAAAACTATTTTAAAAATAAATATAAAAAATTGTCATAAAGCATTTTTATACACGTAAATACGATGCTTAAGCTGCAAGGAGAATTTAAAACCCTAAAAAAGAATTATTTTTCAGTTATATTTCAGGCTGAGGCAGATATTTACCCGAAGGTTAAAGGCGAGACCGGAGCGCCCGGTCGGCTCGTGCGAATCGAGATTCCTGGCTGAATATTAACAAAGTATTATGCAAGCCTTAAAAAAAACGCAGAGTATATTGAATATATCACATATGTACGCTATAATTATAGATATGAATAAAATAAAAATAGTATTCTTATAAAAAATATATGTCATGAAAGGCAATAACAATATGAAGGAATTTAAAATAAATCAGAATGATTCAGATCAGCGTGTCGACAAATTTATCCTAAAGGTATTTCCAAACCTTTCAAAAAGCGTTATGTACAAAGCGATAAGAACCAAAAATATAAAGCTTAACGGTAAGCGCTGTGAAATTTCCACACATCTGAATCAGGGGGATGTATTAAAGATATTTATAAATGATGAATATCTTGGAAGTGAGAAAAAGACCAAAAATATCAAAAATGATTTTATGTCTGCATCTGATATTTCAGAAAATGACATTGTCTATGAGGATGAAAATATTATTCTTGTAAATAAAAAAATCGGAGTTGTAATTCACAGTGACAAAAATATTTCTGAAAATACACTCATCGACCAGATAAAAAAATATCTTTACTTAAAGCAAGAATATATCCCGGAAAATGAGAGCTCATTTGCTCCGTCTGTATGCAACAGACTTGACAGAAATACATCCGGAATCGTAATTGCAGCAAAAAACGCTCATGCACTTCGTGAGATAAATGAAAAAATAAAGTCCGGTGAAATTTCTAAAAAATATCTATGTCTGAGTGCTTCAGTGCCGCCGGAACAGTCTGATACATCATACGCATATCATAAAAAGGATGCTTCTTCAAATACCGTCACAATAAGTGCGACTCCAAAGGACGGATACAGACAGATTATCACAAAGTATAATGTCATAAAGAAAAACAGCAGTGTTACACTTATAGAGATTGAACTTATTACAGGACGTACTCATCAGATACGCGCACATATGGCGTTTCTGGGATGTCCGATAATAGGTGATATAAAGTACGGTTACGGAGAAGTAAATCAGAAACATCACCTGAAATATCAGGCACTTTGCGCTTATAAGCTGAAATTCAATATCATTGGTGACTCTGAGAGCATGCTTTCATATCTTAATGGTAAAGAGTTTGAGATTGATGATGTCTGGTTTTTGAAGAAGTATTTTTAATTTTTTTGTCAGAACATTTTTCCAAACTCAGGGGGAAATAATTCAATTCAAATATAATAAAAACCATCAGCATAAATCACAAATATGCTGATGGTTTTTTAAATCAAGACAAGATAGTATGATGTTCCTATTTTTTTTGTACCGTTAAATCTGCATCCGGATTTTTTTGCATGAAAAGTTTACGTAATATTACTTTTTCATATATAACAGAGACTATCCAGGTTATCATCGGATTTATAAATATTCCCGGAAGAGACAGAAGAATCATTGCTGCTTTATCGCTCTGCTTATCTGACTTTAAAATATTTATTGCTGAGGCAACTACAAAAGGAACAAATATTCCGAACAGTGAAACCGACCATACAAGAGGGGAATATGATAAAATACTGATAGGCAGGGCTGTAAGACTGAATACTATTCCCAACAGTCCCATAAGTATAGCGCAGGTACGCATCGGCCTTTTTATCATGAACAGGGGAATAAGGAAACTGCGCCACATCGAGCTTGTCTGAGCTCCGCCGAACAGTACACCTATCATGTTTCTGATTGCCGCTGACAGAAACGACTGGTTAATATCAATTTCCGGCTTTTCTTCGCCGTTATGATAGCTGTTTTCCTGTAGGACCTGAATTGACACTGTATCTATTGTCCATAGAAATATTACAAAAAAAGCAAATGGTAATGTTGTAAGTATTGTTTTTAAATCAAGTCCGTATCCTGTGCCCCATAAATCATTCCACCAGTATGACGGTCTTAATTTTAATCCGGACTTAGCATAGGAAATGTCATAACCCAGCCCGAAAACAGCAGGAATAATAATCGAAAAAACTGCTGCGGCCGGAATAATAAGATATGCTTTTCTGAGCCTGAACAGTATTATATAAACAACAGAAAGAATAACAACCAGTACAATAAAAGCGGAATACTTTTGTCTGAAAAATGACCATAGCTTTTCAACTGCTAAAATTATCCCCGAAACTCCAAAAGCAAGTGTAAGACTGTTCCTGCTGACAGGGCCTGAAATGGTCGTTAATCTGGCAAGCACTCCTGTTTTAACTGCGATAATACCCATGATACCTATGGAAATGCCCAAAATAAGCGGATGAACACCGAGCTTAGCCATAACAGGTACGAGCACTATGAGCGGTGCAAGCGTTCCCGGCGGTGCTGCCTTCGGGAACACAAATGCTGCTATTAAAGCAACAATACTGCCTGCCAATATCTCGATTCTTACGTTTTCAAAGGTAAAGTTTTTGTTTTTTATTCCAAGCTCCATTGCCCACACAAATGCAAAAGAAGAAGCCAGAGCTATTTTACCGATAAGTCCTGAAATAGCAGGGATAAAGTCAATAAGCTTAATATCAATCAATTTTTTATCATTCATATTAAATGTTCCAATCAATATCTCATTGGAATAAGAGTAATATAATCTTTTACAGAAGCACCACTAAAAAACATTTCGATTATCTGTCTGCCCAGAGGGTCAAGCTCATCAGTATTGAATTTTTCGAGCTCCTGCTTAAAGAAATCGGTTAGAATTTCTGCACCTGCATCGTATCCCTCTTTTCCGACCTCCTGCTGCTTTTCAGGCTGCAGAAATGCTTTTCTGATATATTGTCCGTCAATCTTCAGCGAATCCAGACAAAATCCCATAAGCGGACAACGTGATTCAATTAAATGCTCCTGTTTAAACCTTGCACTGCCACGGCGTGCAACATATTCTCTTGCAATCCACTGCGGCATAAAGCTTACTTCATATGCACCGATATGCTGATTAGGAATCAGCAAGTATCTTGTATTTGATGAATTAACGATCTGTTCCAATAAAAGATTGGCCTGTTTAACAAATTTTCCGGTTGCAAAAGGCCAGTATGAACCGATACCTTCGCTTGTCATTCCGGCTGATGATGTTATACTTGGGTTATTATGTCCTCTTGGAGCAACCAGGCGCCACAGCCATGCAAGTGCAGGAGGCAGAACATGGAGAAGTCCCATTATTCCGTATGTCGGATTTTCTTTTGTGCATGGAGGAGTTCTGACACCAAAGCTTCTTACGTCAACCTCAACAGGTTCATCGATTACAGAAGGTACAAGGTGTCTTGGAAGTATCGCTCTCGGATTCGGACATGGTTTTCCGTCTGAATCTATAGTGTGTTCCCATACAAGGCAGGTTGCATCAGGAATACCCTGAATATTCATAAAAATCAACGGCTCTGACGGGTGTGTAAATATTTTTTCGTACTGAGGTGCAGTGCCATAGCATTTAATATTATCAAGCCTTAAAAACCAACCGCATTCAGCGTCTTTAACTACAAGCTTTTTACTTTCATTCTGCATTTTTGGGTGACACAAAGCCATATCATCAGTAACGGGACGGAGCTCACAGGTTTCATTGAGCTCAATATAGTTTTTTTCACCTGTAACTGTATTTTCACCCAGAAGAATTCTTCCGTCCATTTCTTTGTGTATCTGTTCGATCATTTCACTTTTTCCGCCGCCGGATGCTCCCTCATGCATGATAACAATTTCATTATCATACGGTGTGATTACCTTTACAGTTGAAGCGTGAGCCGTTACCCAGTTTTCCTGTTCGCCAATGTTCAATAGAACACCGTAAATACCTTTTTTTGCACTCGGACCCGGATATAAATTATAGGAATAAACCTCATGAATTTCATCAAGCCTGTTATGAATTACAATCTGTTTTCCGTCAAAGTGAGTATGTCTGAATGGCGGCGCTAAGAAAATAATTGCTTGTGGATCAAAGTCCTCTGAAATTTCATCAATATTCAGAAATCCCTGCAGATCAGCAAGCCCGCATGCAAAAAATCCGGCATTTGACGGAGCAATCAGTACAGCGTCATAACCATAATCATAACCGCCTGCTTTAAACGGGAATACAATCAGCTCCTGGTTTTCGAGCCACCTGAATGTCTCGTTTCTTAACGGTTCAAAATCACTACCGTAGACTTCGTCATACAAAGGCTTGTCAGAAGGCTTTTTATCAGCAACAATAAGACAATCAGGGTCACGTCTTCTCATATAGTCATCAAGATAATTTACTACTGCACCGTTTTTACATCTTGTAACAGTAGCCTCAACTACCTCTCCGATGCCCTCAATGTCATACTTTACTTCAAATCTAATTGTATCAATACCTCCTAAGGAAAGAGAAATCAGTTCATCTCTTGTCTTTGGGAAAATAATACCCTTAGAGTTATCAAGAATATTCTGCGCATATTCAGGCATATTAAGTTTTTTTGTTAAGCTCATTGAAATTACCTCACTTTTTATATTTGTTTTAAATGCTTAAGCTGTTTTTATATTTTCCACCATATTTCTGTCTGTAGCTTTTCGTCTTTTTCTGCTACCTCTTCAGACATATCTTTTTTTGCCTTTAAAAGTCTGGCTGCTATTTCCTCATCATATACACCGAGTATCTGAGCGGCCAGTATTCCGGCATTTGCAGCACCATCAACCGCAACTGTTGCAACAGGTATTCCTTTTGGCATCTGGACAGTTGAAAGCAGTGCGTCAAGTCCGTCAAAAGATGATGATTTACACGGAATTCCTATCACCGGGAGTGTCGTGTGTGATGCTAATACTCCGGCAAGATGTGCTGCCATTCCTGCTGCTGCAATAACAACCCCAAATCCGTTTTCTCTTGCATTTGAAGCAAATTCAAAAGCTTTCTGAGGTGTCCGGTGTGCACTCATAACATGCACCTCAACAGGAATACCAAACGACTTTAAGCTGTTTATAGCCCCCTTAACAACCGGCAGATCGCTGTCACTTCCCATTATAATTGCAACCTTTTTAACCATATAAATACAACTCCTTTAAAATAATAAAAGCCGATACCCATGTTAAATGGATATCGGCTTACTTACAACTTAGTTTATACTACTTTGCATTGTCTTCCGTAATTATTTTTTTGTGCATAGTTCTTCTAAATTTCTGTCAACTGTAATAACAATAATTTTTTCACCTGTTTTTGTGCTTATATCAGAATGAGTGCTGACTATGGCTACATCAATAAAATCAGTTATCAATGTTTCCAGAAATCCTCTCCCACCTTCAAATAGGGTTGTGCGGACACGCTTAAAAAGTTCAATACCTTGTTGATTGTCAGTAAGCTTTTGTTCTGACGGACTTAAAAAACCTGAAAGCCTGGCAATAATCATGTCAGAGATTATATATGTTCTGACGGTTTTAGGACCACGTCCCATGTATTCTATTTCAAATTTGCTAATCAGCTCGCTGATCTTTGCTTCCAATTGACCTTTTGTCACAATCTTACACCACCTATTAACAATTATATTATACTATATAATTCTAAATGTGTCAAGCTTTTATCAGATTTTTTGAGATTGATTTTCTGCTGTTTTAAGGTTTATTTACTATTAAGCCACTACGGTTAAATTATGTGCAAAATTCAATATAAATGCAATATGTCTCACACTAGTTCAAAAGTGTGAGACATATTGCACAGGTTATATTTTTATGCATGAGAAAAGGTATCTGTAATAAGCCATTTGTCGTTTTTCTTTTCAAGATAGATTCTGCTAATACCAGAGGCGCCACATGAAACGAAAGCTTTGGTGTCAGTATGGATTATTACTGGATCAATAGATAAATACTCCAAAATAAAGAAGCGTACACGTGAAAACAAGGACTTATCTTCGAAATATGCCATGCATTTATCTGAAGTAACATAGTTATCCTTTTCATCGTATGATCTTTCTACTTCTGTTTGTACCTCGTCTATAATTTCTTCTAACTTTTTTGTATCTTCATCATAGCCATCGTATTTTGGTATTTTTCTTAAATTCTCAACTTGTAAAAATTCAGCATCTGGTATCATATCTTGTCGCATTAATTCATCAACAGCACCATAATATGTTTTTGATTGCTGGTATAGTCTATATTTCTGATGTACATTAATCCTAAAAAATACAATAAGGCAAAAGTCAACTATAAGTAAAAATACGAACAATAATACTAATACTAACGCAATTTTCTTTATTACTGGTTTCATAAAGATCCTCCTATTTACAATTTTTATTTAATTACATCGTTTACCTTACAGATAGTTATGTCTGCAAATCCTCCATCATCCCAATACTTCTCGTCCATTAGCATCTCATCACGTGCTTTCTCATGCCCAGAAACACAAAGCTTTCCTTCATCAGTTATATTTGTGATAATCATAGCATGGCCTGGATTGTCAACACCTAGGTATATTACATCGCCTACTTGAATATTGTATTTTTTTACATAATTCATAACATTTGAAATATTGTCTTTGCTTGATCCATTTACTGCTCTTATTTTAAGTATATCTGAATCAGAGAAGAAATATCTTTGTCCTAATGGTATTTGCCATGCAATAGATGTCCATGAATTGCTCCATATATATTTTCCGTTTTCATTATATGGATTTGCATAATCAAGAATAATCATAGCATTATCACAATAATGAGGTTTTATTATGATTTCAGGGAATACAACCTTTTTAAGTATTTTCTTTTGGATTTCTTCTGATATCTTAACAGGTGCCTTGCTCATATCACTGGAAATTGATTTTATAGTTTTTTCCAGATCAGAAGTATTTGATGGATATTTATACATATACCATTCATCAGTCATAGGATATCCTCCTGCATGAATACACTGTGATACAAAATTAGCACAGTCGCTGATATCACTCATTATGTCTAAATATGCATAATCATCAGTGTCCTCAGTATTGTAACACCATTTTTTTGCATATTGTCTTACCTTTGTTCTATCATAAAAAACATTTGCCTTTACAGGATACGGATCATTACCGTCATATCTGCCATCTCCATCAGAATCTGTTTTATCAGGGCATGATTGGATCGGGAAAATATAGCCATTAACCATGTTGTCAACGTTTATATTGTTTTCTTTACAAAACTCTACAAACCATTTCATACCATCTTCGCTTTGCTTTTGCCCGGTATTGATTTGACCGGAATATACATATGTTGTCGGGAAAACAGGCTTGTTATTTTCATCAAAAGAAACTGAAGACCAATCTATCTCTTGGGCATCACTTAAACCATCGGCATCTGTATCAGGAATATTAAGTGTTGCCAGTGCATCGGGAGTCAAATTTTCTTCGGCAGCTTTTTTCCATTCAGGAGTGATAATAGAAACGTTATAGTTGCTATTAATAAATTTATATGAAGGAGAAGGAACATTTCCAACTGTCTGACTGATATAATCTATTATTTGTTCCTGATAAACACGTGGATCTACGTGTTTTGGATCCTCATCATTTATATATTCAGAAAAAACCTTACCACCGTACTCATTTGCAATTTTTTCAAAATATGATTTATTTTCTGCTGATGTAGTTGAAGGAATAAGATACGAGCCATGCAAACGAGTGATAGCTTTTATTGAAGATATAGTATCGGATGGATAAATATCCAAGTTTAAATATTTATCTGATGCCATAGTGAAGACATAATTATAATCATAATAACCTCTGGCGTAAGAAATTCGTGCCAAATCAAGAGGTGTTATCATACATGATGTATATTTACGGTATGAACCAAAATTTTCAGAAGCAGTACTAAATTCAAAAAAATCTTCAACATCAGAAGTACAGGTTAGTTCTCCGAATTGTCCATACGATGTGGTTGTACCAACTGTTCTTAAAACCGGGGTATATGAAAAAGTACATATTTCTATACTAACTTTATTGTTATCAAATTTCTCAAATATTTCATCTGATAAATCAATAATAGCATTCTGTATATTATATTCATTGCTTACTAAACTTAAATCTACTGCAAAAACAACATGCAGTTTCTGTTTTGTATTAGATGCTGATACGGCATCTATATTCTGTGAGTATTCTTTTGGTGATGAATCGCACCATTTTTCAATATCCATTATGCAATATGTTCCATCAGCTGAATCCTTTATAGAGAGTATATCTCCATTATATGTTGTTTCTATCGGCATTAACATATGTATTTTTTCGAAATATTTAAAAATACAGTATTTTTTTGCATTATTCGTATTTATTTTAAAGGATAGTGATAAGTCATTTATTAGAAAACCATCTGAGTAATCAACATCTATAATATTTCCAAAGACAGCGTCAGTTTGTAAAAAAACTCGAATATGCACTCTTTGTAACTTTTAATGCTTCATCTGCATAACCACTTGTGTTTAAATCAATCGATAGTTTATATGGACTGGTGCTAGAATTAATTTCACTAAGTATTTCATTTTCAGATTTTATTGTTTGTTTAAATAAACGCTTGTTATCTGGAGTACCATCGCTTTTATCTTCTGTAGGTTGAAGTCCAAGCTTAATCTCACCTTTATCTGATATTCCATCTCCATCAGTGTCACTGCAAAATATATTAGAACCGTTTGCGATTTCATCTTTATTAGATAGCCCATCATTATCAGAATCAACTAATGTATCTTTTTTATCACTATCTGAATTTTTGGGATTTGTGTTATAATAATAAAATTCTTCAAAGTCATTTATACCATCATTATCAGAATCAACCATTGAAACATTAGTTCCTATCATTTTTTCAATAAAATCACACAAACCATCATTATCACTATCAATATTAAGTTCATTTGAAAATGCTGGTATGTTTCCAAGCAAATACATTATCAGTTCTGAAATATCGTAATTTGTAATTTTACCGTCAGCATCGATATCAGCTGCTGATAGAGGCAGCTTTTCAATGTTATTTCCTAGAAGATAAGACTTTAACCAATTAATATCCATAACATTTACTTTACCGTCTCCATTAATATCTCCGCATGCTGTCTTAGACGAGGTATTTGCAATAATAATATTTGCATTTGTTGTAGCAAATGACATTATCATTGCAATAGAAACAATAGCTCTTGACAAAAGTTTACAAAAAATATTTTTCTCATTGTTAAATTCCTTTCAATAATTAAATTTTTATTTTACTATTATATCATATAGTGTAAATATTATCAATATATATTTATATAAATGGGCGAATTTCAAATTTATCGTCAGAATTCATAAATGTACCAAGCCACTAAAGCTTTGAACGCTTCAAAATCACCACAGCTTTTGGCGGCTAAGAACAAATTTTCAATAATCGTTATAATGTGCTTGATTGCTATATGCGACATCTTATCTGGCAAATTCATTTTCTTAATTTTATTAAAATTGTTTCAGAAGGGTGTATACTTGTATTCATAAGACGATGACTCTTCGATATACTTTGGTCTAGCGATTTAAGTATACCTCATTTTTGAGTCATTGTCTTTATTTTTTTATGCAATTTTTTATTTTGCTGATTTATATATTTGCATTTTATCCTGTCACACATTATAAATAAATATCGTCGTCCGTTTCGCTGATGGGCAGAAATATTTACCGCCCTTTTGATTTCAGTTTCAGAAAAATTTGTAGCTTTCAGCATTAATAAAAAGAAAAAACGTCAAAGTCACTTAATGACCTTGACGTTTATATTGGTTGCGGGAGCAGGATTTGAACCTACGACCTTCGGGTTATGAGCCCGACGAGCTACCGAACTGCTCCATCCCGCGTCTTCTTTAACTATTATAGCATTTTCTTCATGTGATGTCAATAGAATATAAAAATATAAGTTAATTAATTATGTAAAATATTGGAATAAATTAATGTAATAAGTTGAGACAAAAATGTGAGCAAAGTCCAGGTCACTGCACAGCCTCGTCGATTCGTGCGAATCGAAATCTCTGCAAAATTATAATTATCGACAGATCCGGAGATAATATTAAAGATAGTATAAACTAAAAACACTTTGAAATACGCAATATTGTTGAAATTAAGTGAAATGTGAATACAGTATGAGAGTTTATTCACGATGAATATACTTATACCTAACAATGATTTCGTTCATTTTACATGCAATTATCACATAAAAGAGTAAAATATAGATATAAGCTAAATCAGAAAAAACAACAAAACGGTCAGCATTTGATAATTATTTATGAAAAGGAGCAATTAATATGTTTGAAAATAATTATAACTCAGAGACAAATACAAAAGAAACTGAATATGTACCTATAGGTGAAAATACTGTTCAGGAAAAAAACAAGAAAAAGAAGGGTTCATTTAAAAGGGTTTTAAAGACTGTATGTGCGTTGTGCTGTATCGCAGCAGTATCTACAGGATCTATAATAGGCTACAGATATTTTTCAAGCGGAGAAGGAAAAAATCACAAATTAAATTCACTTGCTGACAAATCAATTTCTGAAGATAAAAAGGAATCAGAAAATGAAAAATTAACATCCTCCGATATAGCAGAGGATATTTATTATAAGGCCAGTAGTCTTCTTCAGCTTTCAAAAAGTGAAAATGCACTCTCAACTCAGGAAATTTACAAAAAAGTAATACCTTCTGTCGTAGGCGTTTCAGCAACATTTCAATATGAGGCACCGTCGCAGCAGTATGGAGGATTGTATGAATATTTCTATGGAAATGGAGGTAGCCAGGGTGGCGGCAGTATACAGAATGCAACAGGAACCGGTACAGGTATTGTAATTTCAGAAGACGGATATATAGTAACAAATGCACATGTTATATATGCTAATGATTATGGACGTGCAATGGAAGTATCTATTCTTATGTCAGATGAAAAAGAATATCCGGCAACAATTGTAGGATATGACGTTCAGACAGATATAGCAGTTCTTAAGGTTGATGCAACAGGACTTACTGCAGCAGAAATAGGTGACAGCAGCAGCATTCAGGTTGGAGATGCCGCAATAGCCATAGGAAATCCTCTCGGGTTTGATTTGTTCGGAACACTGACGGTTGGTTATATTTCAGGAATAGACAGAGAAATCGCAGCTGATGACAGAATAATGAATCTTATTCAGACAGATGCTGCTATAAATTCAGGAAACTCAGGCGGCCCTCTTATAAACGACTGTGGTCAGATAATAGGAATTAACTCAATGAAGCTTTCAAACACATATTCATCTTCGTCAGCAACGATTGAAGGGCTTGGTTTTGCAATACCGATAAATGAGGCAAAGAAAATTGTAGATGATCTCATGACAAATGGTCGCGTAACAGGCAGACCGCAGCTCGGTATAACATGCAGAGATGTTTCCACAATCTCATCTCAGCAGACGCAGGAAAAGGGCGGATTTCCTATAAACGGTGTTCTTGTAAATGAAGTAACTGAAGGTGGCGCTGCTGAAAAAGCAGGGGTTCAGGTTAATGATGTTATAGTAGGCGCTGACGGAAAATCAGTTGAAACTATTGAGGAGCTCAATCAGATAAAAAATAAATTCAGTGCCGGAGATACTCTGAGCCTCACAATAATAAGATGCAATAAATACTGTAATATTGATGTAGTGCTAGAAGAGACTCCAGCTCAGTAACTTATGCATTTTCCAATTACTTTCTTAATAAATATATACAAACAGTACAGACGGCAGCACAGGAATTTTATATGCTGCCGTCTGTACTGTCTTGATTGTCATATTGATAAAAAAATCTTTTTTAAATATTTTTGAGGGCGGAATCATTTCGATTCCGCCCTCGTATTTCTGAACTATTTTAAGGCCGTTTTTATCAGATTTCCGGAGTTTTAAAAAGGAACGCTTTTAAGCGAAAATATCTTTTTTGAATCCGATTAGTTGTTAGGGCCTATATACTGTGCATCTGAGAATGCTAAAATCATCATAAATATTGGTGAGAAAAATATTAATCCCAGACAGAAACCGGTTCCTTTTCCGAATGATTTTCCAAGCTTGAAGATCATATACAAAAAGAATAGTGAGTTTATAGCAGGTATTAAAGAAATTAAGAATATCCAGCCGTTTCCGAATACTATCTTTGCTAATGTGTATAAGTTGTAAACAGGAATTATAGCTGCAATTCCAGGTTCGCCGGCTTTTCTGAAAATAATAAACTGTGCATAAATAACTGCAATTAAGATGATTATAGAGAAGATTATTGATCCCGCTGACATACCTCCTGCAAATATCTTACTTATTCCGTCTGTTAAAAAAAAACTGTTCATAAAAATCTCCTTTCTTAAATTTATTGGGTACAGCGTATAGAATATTATACCTTAACATATCATAAAAGTCAACAATTTTATAAATATTAAGATATTTTGTCGTAAAAGAAGATGGATTAAGGCTTATTTTCTGTTGTTATCTCAAATTCAGGAATGATAAATTCCAAAGCTTTTCTATTGTTGTAAATGTGAACGTTATTTTCGTTTCCTCCGAACTCTCCGTCGAGTGTCCAGACAAGCTCAGCATCAGATTGAATTTTTATGCTCGACGTTTTGAAAAATGTTACGTATTCTGTATTGACAGATTGCTTTATAGTAATAAGAGATGAGAGAATGCTTTGCATTTCAGACGGTGAATTAGGAGTTTTTATAAGAGTTACTTCATATAATCCGTCATCAGGTGAAAAATCACCCATTGAAAGAAGGCCGCCCACAGATGCAGTGTTTGATACCATTCCAAGGACATAGTCACCGGTAATTGTGTTTCCGTCATATGTAATTGTTAAATTATATGACTGGATTTTCGTGAGATGCTTCATTCCTTCAATAATATATGCAGCATGACCAAGCATGTTTTTAGTCTGCTGTCTTGTTTCATATGATACCTCTGTAAGTGCACCGAAAGCTGCAACATATGTGAAATACTTTGTATTAAAGCTTCCTATATCAAGGAAATGTGTTGTTCCGTGAATAATTGAATCAAGTGCTTTTTCAATACCCTTAGGAATGTTTATGCTTCTTGCAAAATCATTTGTTGTTCCTGATGGTATATAACCTACAGGTATACGGTGTTCTGATGTCATTAATCCCTGGATTACTTCATTAAGTGTACCGTCACCTCCTGAACATATAATAAGGTCAAAACGATTATCAGGTGTACTGCATATACGTTTAACTGTTTCACATGCGTCCATTTTACACTGAGTAGGTCTTATAGTTACCTCATAGTCATTTTCAGTCAGAGTGTTTATTATTTTTGTTATTTTTGATTTTATATTGCCTTTGCCTGATCGTGGATTATATATAAAATATACTCTTTTCATGAGCTTCCTCCATCTGTTTACAATAAGTAAATCAATGTCAATAATAATACAATTATTAATAAGTGTATTTGTTTAAAAACATACATATAATTATTATATATGCTTATTTGGTTATTTGCAAGTTTTTTAAAAAAATGGTGTTTTGAAGTTATAATTTTTTGTTACTATTCAGTCATACCATGAAGTGAGGCAGATATGTAAGCGAAGTCAAGGCGACCGCAAAGCCTGGTCGATTCGTGCAAATCGAAATCATTGCTAAATAGTAACGCCTTTACAAAAAATATAATAGATAAAATAGCGGAAATATATAGAGAGGAATATTAAATTATAAAAAATGAGGAAAGTCCTGAAATTTGTAAGCAGTCGTATATTTTCTACATGTGTCTGCATTGCATTGCAGATAAGCTTTATTATTTATCTTATATATTATTTAAGCTCATACTCAATGTATATTCAGTTTTCGCTCACAGTTCTGAGTCTTATAATAACAGTAATCATAATAAATAAAAACGATAATCCTATGTTTAAGCTGTCATGGATAGTTCCGATACTTGTGTTTCCGGTATTTGGATGGTTTCTGTATGTTGTTTTTGAAAAACGGCAGCTTTTCGGAATGTCAGAAAAATTCAATAAAATATTTGACTCTGAAGAGTATATGCTTTATCAGGATGAATCGGTTGTGGCGGAGCTCGCTGATAAACCTGAAATATGTTCACAGATAAAATATATATATAATTCCGCCTCGGCTGTTGCATATAATATGACAGAAACCAAATTTTATGAATGCGGTGAAAAATTTTATAGCGATTTTATTGAAAAAATAAACAGCGCAGAGAAATTTATTTTTATGGAGTATTTTATAATATGCAAAGGACACATGTGGAATGAGGTGTATGAAAAAATTAAAGAAAAATCTGATAACGGGGTAGAGGTGCGTATACTTTTTGATGATATGGGATGCACGATGTTTAATAAAAAATACAGGGACGAAATGAAAAGGCATGGTATATATACAGCTGCGTTCAATCCTTTGAAGCCTTCACTTGATGTATTTATCAATTATCGTGATCACCGGAAAGTTATGATTATTGACGGTACAACAGCATTTACCGGAGGAATAAATATTTCTGATGAATATATAAACTTAAAGGAGAGATTCGGTTACTGGAAGGACAGTGCTCTTATGATTAATGGAAAGGCAGTAGCTTCAATGACAAATATGTTTGTTCAGATGTGGAATTTATGCTGTGGTGATAAAATTGAAAGAGACAAATATATTACAGAATGCAAAACAGAAAATGACGGGTATGTACAGCCGTTCGGAGACAGACCGGGAGATATCAGGCAGACCGGAGAGATGGCGTATATGAAGATAATAAACAGTGCTCTCAGATACGTTTATATCACGACCCCATATCTTGTCCCTGATAACGAGATGATAACTGTACTTTGTCTTGCTGCAAAGAGCGGAGTAGATGTAAAAATAATTACTCCTCATATTCCTGACAAATGGTATGTGCAGACTGTTACACGTTCAAATTATTCTGTTTTAATAAATTCGGGAATAAAAATATACGAATTCATCCCCGGGTTCGTACATTCGAAAACAATAGTATCCGATGACAGCAAGGGAATAGCAGGAACATCAAATTTTGACTTCAGAAGCTTTTATCTTTTGTTTGAAAACGGAGTTTTTATGTACGAGTCATCTGCGGTTATGCAGATGAAAAATGATTTTGAACGTACGCTTGAGTTATGTGAAGAGATAAATTGTTCAAAATGCAGACAATTTCCATTAACCGTAAGAGTGATGGGTGCAGTTTTGAAATTGTTTTCACCTCTTATGTAATTTATTTTAAAAAAATTTATAGGATTTATTGAAAAAATCAATAAAAATGTTATAATATATTTGAAAGAAATATGCGATAAAATAAAATAATTAACAAAATATATGATAGAAAGGAATGGTGTTTATGAAACTAAAGTGGGAAGATGTATATGATATATTTGAAGAGGCTTCAATATGGGAGAATGAACATGATATGTATTGGTATCGCCTTATCTGGTCGCTGATCGAATATAAAAATATGAATGAGTACGAAGATGAGTACGATAAAATGAGAATCTACTCGAGAGCTTTTGCAATAATAAAAATATATACAGATTTTATTGATGAAAGCTTTAATGATATGGACGATATATTCATTTCATCTATAGATGTATATCCTTACCAGATGCTTGAACATTTATATGACAATGCAGACGTCCGTGAAATCTTTTCATTACTCAACAATGAACTTGGCACCAAAAGGACTTTCTATAGTATGTTTATTACATGTATAGAATTTCAGAAGGATGATGATACAGATGACGATGATGATGAATTTCCGTTTGAGTATTATTTTTCCTCTGAAGAATACGAAGAATTTGAAAATGATGACGACGATGATACAGACGATGATGAAAATGAATATATCTTTGATGACGATGAAAATGATGCATATGATGAAGATGAAGATTATTCAGAGGATTACTATGACACATTTGAGGAATACATTCAGACCATTTCAATGTCATCGATGAGTATGCTTAAAAATATTACACCTGAAAAGGCAGCAGGGTACTGGTATCTTGCAATTAATATGAAAAGTGATCTTTAAAGGTTAATAAAAAATGCCGTGTCACTTTTTACAGCACGGCATTTTATTTTTTTAATCAGATTCTTTTATACTATTGTCTTTAAATTCTCTGAGTCTGTTTCTGTATGCATGAATAAGCTCTTCTTTGAAAGGGATTTCAGGATTCTCTATTCCCATGAGCTCAAGAATATGCTCTGTAAAATACGGATTCAGTACAAGGAGCGGACCTACAAGGTTAGTACCAAAGAAATTATGAACATGTATGCCCTCAAGCATTGATGTCTTATTTATTCCTATACCTCTTTCAACATTTGCAAAGAAACAGTCCGAATTATCACCGAATGTCATTGTAAACTGAGTTTTAAATCCGGTTATCTCAATGTTGTTGTACCGGCATAAAATAAGAGAGTTGAAACGGTCCATAAGATGACGCTGTGCATAAAAATCAAAAATACCAACCCCCGGTATTTTCTCGCCGCTGTCAGTCTGGATGTATCTGAAAAGAACCTCCATTGCATTTCCGGTAAAGAGTATGATCGTGTCATTGTCAATAGCTTCCTTAAGCTTCTCTTTATATTCTGCAAGTCTGGTGATGATTTTTTCCTGAGAGCTTTCTGTTGATGAACCCATATAAATCATATTTACTTTTTCAGACACAAAAGCCGGCGTGTCGTTGAATGCAGTATTTATAAACTCAGCGTCCGGTATGCATTTCTTTAGATATCTCATATTACCTGAATCACCAAAAAGGTTACAGAGCTCAGGAAATAGAATTTCTATTTTAAGTTTATTCTGAAGCATTTTTGATCTTCTCCTTTAGTTTGGCTTCAATATTGCTTTTGTATCTGAAATTATACATATCAAAAAGGATATATATATTTTCAGAAGCTGAAATATCAACAAGATCTGCGGTATCCTCTTCGTGGTCACAGCATATTATTTTTTCTTTGGGAATACCTGCTATCAGAAGCCTTACCATATAGTCGGAGGAACGTTTTCCTCCGACAATTATCTTAATTATATTTTCATCGTTTAAAAATTCAAAATCAGTATCATAAATCCATGCAATGTTTTCAGAAGTAGTCTTTGCATCATAAAAATCATCAAATATTAAAATTACGGTTTTCTTTTCGTTCCCGCTTCGTACAATATTACATGCATGTGAGCAGGCTATCGGGTTTTGTCCTTTTGCCATAAGACTTACAACGCGTTTTCCGTTTATGGATTCTGCGTTGAATCTTGACTTTACTACCTCAATTTTCATAAATGATGCTTTTACCTGTTCATAGCTGAGTCCGAATGTTCTTAGTGCCGTTATTGCCGCGGTTGCATTATACAGGTTAATTGTATTTTCACATGGAACAGTGTAATCTTCGGTACCGTCAGGAGTTTTTATTTTTATTTCGGCTTTTCCGTCATCGTTAAATACACGTTCTGTTGTATCAAAGTCAGCGGCAGGTGAATGAAATTCACACTTTGAGCAGTGGGCACGTCCTATGTGATTATAACGTTGAAAATCATATTCAATTGGACTGCTGCATGTCGGACATACTGTTATGTCCTTTACGATATTGTCGGATATAAGAACCTCATCAGTGAACTTGTCCATGCCAAAATAAGTACGTCTGTTTTCAGACTTAAGACGTGAACTTATAAGGTCATCACTGTTAAGTATAAGATGTGAGCTGTCAGGAATATTATCGTTTAATATGTTAAAGATAAATTCAACGTTTGCATTTCTTTTGTATGAATCACGTGTAAGGTTTGTGCAGATAAGATAGTCAGGATGAATGTACGGATATATTCTGACTGCACTTCTTTCATCAACTTCAAGAATACAGAATTTCTTTTTTGCTTTTCCGGTCATGGTACTGTCTTTAAGAAGAGCGGCTGCAATTCCTGTATCAACGTTTCCTCCGAAGTTGTTGTTTGTACAGTCATATCCGTTATCAGTGAGAATATCCAGAAGCATATTGCTTACAGTTGTTTTGCCGTTTGTACCTGTTACTGCAATAATTTTTTCAGGATTTTCAAGGTGCTTTAAAAAATCAGGACACAGTGTCAGAACGACCGATCCGGGAAGATTTGTTGCGTTTTTTTTCATAAGCTTAAGAAGCTTTATAGTAATTTTTCCGCAGATCAGTGCAAAGAAAAATCTTATTGTCTTTTGAGGCATTTGATTTCATCTCCAAATATTCATATAAGCTTAAATATACAAAACTGCAAATAAGCATCAATATTCTAATTATATCATTATATATTTTTTTTTACAATAGAAAATAATAATTTTGCATTATTCATAGAATAAAAAGTTACTATTCAGCCTATATGGGGATATAATGCTTATTCAGAGACTTCGACTCGGCACGAGTCGACTGGGCTTTGCAGTCGTGCCTTTGACCTTTGTCCATATTTTTCTAACTTTATGGTATGTCTTAATAATAACATAAACTAATTACCAGATATGATTAAATGACATTCAAAATTGCATATATAATGATATTAATAATTGTGAAAAGATACGAAAATTCTTAAAACTCTTGACTAAGTAGTGCTACTATATTATATAATAATAAGTATAAAACAATGATAATACATAAAAAAAGTAATTAATAATATTATAAAACTGTCTTATTTATTCTTTGTAAAGGAGATGATTAAAATGGAAACCATGCAAACTGGGAATATTTCCGGACAAAACAATGTGCATAAGGCTATAATGAATTTTAACGAATTCAGACAATTTGCACAGTGTCTTATTTCAGATGATGAAAAGAAATACGCTTTAATCTGTATGACCATAAGCAATATTAATTTTATTAACAGTGTCTTTGGAGCAACTGTGGATAATGAAGTGCTTGAGTATGTCATGAATACCATTATCAGTAATATCAGTAGCGCTTCGGCAGTTTCAAGGTTTTCAACAGAAAGCTTCATTATAATAAGTGATTACTCAGAAAAAAAAGATATTATAAACATGCTCGACTCTGTTGCAAATGATGTAAAAATGTGCAGCTCATCAGAGGAATACGGATTTCCGATTGATATCCTTTCAAGCATATATTTGTTCAATGAAAACAGATACAATATGAGATTTAACAATATTGCTGATAATCTTTTTGTGTCTTTAAGACATTCTGATATCAACTCCGGATATTTCTTCTATGACAGCACTGTTCATGAAAAAATGTCAAGAGAGCTTGAAATAGTACGTTCTGTTGACGATGCAATAAGAAACAACGAGTTTCATATATATCTGCAGCCGCAGCACTATCTGCAGCATGAGGACAGGGTGCTGAGTGCGGAATCACTTGTAAGATGGATAAAAAAAGACGGCACAATGGTATACCCTGGCGAGTTTATACCTGTATTAGAAAAAAATGGTTTGATTTCGAAGCTCGACTGTCATGTTATGGAACTTACATGCCAGTATATTGCCGAACACATTGATGAGAAATGGTTTGAAGGTATAGTAATTTCAGTAAATGTATCAAAGGTAGATCTAAAGCTCAGGGATTTCATTGAGTATTATACAAATGTCAGAAATAAGTATAAAATTCCTGACGGAAGGATAGAAATAGAATTTACGGAAAGTGCGGTTTTTGAGGATTATACAATATTCAAGCAGATAATGCTCGAGTTGAGGAAAAGCGGATTTTACTGTTCTATTGATGATTTCGGAACGGGAAGCTCTTCTCTGAATATGCTTAAATCAATGCCTGTTGATGTACTGAAGATGGACAGAATGTTCTTCGTTTGTGATAATGAAAATGAGATAGACCGCAACAACTCCGTTGTGGCCAGTGTCGTTGCAATGGCCAGAGGACTTGGAATGAAGATCGTAGCTGAGGGAATAGAATCACCTGACAAAATAGATTTCCTTAGGAAAATAGGTTGTGATATTATTCAGGGATACGTTTATTCAAAGCCGCTGTCTACAAGTGAGTTTGAGACATATGTAAAAAATTACATTCCGAAATATCTTCCTGCATCAGAAAAAATGCGTCCTTCACCTCTTAAAGAATATAATGCACTTGATGCTGAATCAGTGTATGAAAAATATGCTCAGGTTATGCCTTATGTGAGCGCTGTTGTCATTGAGCTTGATATAGAATCTGATATGTACAGCATTGTTTCGTTTGGTCAGAACAATGTATTGTTTTTTGACGCATCGGGACAATATTCAGATTTTTTTGAAAATGTCATTATAAACAATGTTCAGGAAAACTATCAGGTTGAGGTCGATGAAAAAATCTCATTAAAGAGTATCATTTCAGCATTTTACAGGGGTGATCATGAGATTAAGCTCGAGCTTATGATGAAAAAATATGACAGCGTTCAGGGAAAAATGGTTGATGAGTATATATGGTGGCTTTTTCATGTATGTTTCCAAAAGGTGAGCAAATCCTCAAAGCCTATGGCTATAATATTTATTTCCAATATTCAGGAAAAGAAAGAGAAGGAAATATCAGCTATTTCAGCTGAGAATCGTCTCAAAGCTGCAATCAAGAGTATCAAATGTGAAATATATAATATTGATCTTAACACTTACAAAGCATATCTGGTTCATGGAATCGGAATGGAAGCTGAAACAAAAA
Source organism: Bacillota bacterium (assembly GCA_023458875.1). Classification (GTDB taxonomy): domain Bacteria; phylum Bacillota; class Clostridia; order Oscillospirales; family Ruminococcaceae; genus HUN007. The sequence continues at coordinate 24,320 of JAEWXO010000018.1, forward strand.
GAGCATTCAATATAAGAGCATATATTGAAAAAAAGGTATACAGCGAAGATAAGCAGCGTCTTTTAAATATTATTGAATCTGGTGAACATATTGAGTTCATTAAGACCCACAGTGATGAAGATTACTATACTGAGTACCGTATAATAAACGGTAAGGGAAAATTAAAATGGAAAAGTATTCATTTTGTATTTACTGCTGATAATGAAAAAGACAATGCAATAATAATCGTACAGGATATAACGGAACATAAGCTGCGTGAGGAAGAAATATTAAAATCTCAGCAGATACTGTATCAGTTCTTTTCAACAATGTGCGTATGTGTATTTGAAGTAAAGCTTGAAACCGATTATTTTCATCTGATAAAGGCGGAAAAGGAATTTGAGACAAGCTTCAAAAAAGCTGATTCTTCATCATATAAGGTGCAGTTTGACAGGCTTATTCAGAATTCAGTCATTCATAAAAATGATATAGAAGTATTTGTAAATACTTTTTCTCCGGAAGGCCTTAAAAAAGTATTGGAAACAAATGATAGTGCTTCTGCTGTATACAGAGCCGTTACTCCTAAGGGATACAGATGGTTCGAGGCAAGAACTATAAAAAATGCTGAGTCAAATATGGTTTTTGTATATGATATTGATGACAGAAAAATGAGTGAATTGAGAGAGAACAGAGAGCATAAAAGCAATAATGTATCAGGTGAATTTTCTCAGGATAATTTTTATGATGTCGTTGTGGAATATGCAGAGAGAGAAGGCTTATCAGGGGAGCACATTATGATAATGGCTCAAATAGATGATTTCGAAAAAATCAAAGAGCAAAATGGTATTGAATATTCTGATAAACTTTTAAATAATTATGTTGAATGCATGAAAAAAAGCATAAGAAAAGACGATGTACTCAGAAAATGCGAAAACGGTACAATTATGCTGTTCCTGAAAAATACAGGAAGAGCCAATATTGAGAGGCTTATAAATAAGATAAGAAATACATTTGAATCTGAAAAAGAAGACGGATTTGAGTATGGAAGCTTTTCAGCAGGAATATCATTTATCAATAAAAATGATAAGGATATAAAAACATTATCTGATGAGGCACGCGAGGCTCTGGCTAAAGCAAAAAAAATGGGAGCCGGAAGTAATTATATTTATTCAGAGATTAGTGAACATTAAATAAGCGTTACATGTTGCAAACAGCCGGCTCTGATTTTGGCAAAATACAATTTTTTCTTAATAGTGACCTTGATTAAAGGTTGCAGTACAACCTGAATCTTTCGCTTAAAATATAAAACGGAGTCTTGATAAGGCTCCGTTTTTTGTAGGACCTCCAAAAATCCAGGACGATAGGAAAGCCAGATTGATTCATGCTGATTTGATTCCGGCATAAGCATTTTATGCACTTGCTATTGATTTATAAAATAATTCATGTTATAATCGGTTTTGGTACTATGAAAATAATTTACAGATACAAGGAGGTTTTTTCATGATAGTTAAACCAAAAACAAGAGGATTTATCTGCACAACAGCACATCCGACAGGATGCAAAAAAATTGTTGAAAACCAGATTGAATATGCAAAAAAGAATTTATCAGATATAGGGTGCAAAAAAGTCCTTATAATAGGCGCATCAATGGGATACGGATTTTCGTCAAGAGTAGCAGCTGCTTATTCATGTGGTGCTTCAACCTTAGGCGTTATTTTTGATAAACCGGGTTCGGAAACAAAAACGGGAACCGCCGGATGGTATAATACAGCGGCGTTTGAAGAAATCGCACATGCCGATAACCTATATGCAAAAACAATAAACGGTGATGCATTTTCGGCTGAAATAAAAGCACAGACAATAGAAATGATAAAAAAAGATCTTGGAAAAGTTGATATGGTTATTTACAGTCTTGCGGCTCCTAAAAGAACAGCAGCCGACGGTACGGTATATAGCTCTGTATTGAAAACAACAGATATTGACTATACAAACAAGACAATTGATCTGAAGGATAATTCAATAAAAGAAGTTACTATTAATCCTGCGACTGATGAGGAAATAATGAATACCGTAAAGGTTATGGGAGGAGAGGACTGGAAAGACTGGGTTTCTGCGCTTGCAGAGGCTGATGCAATAGAAAAAGATGCAGTCACAATAGCATTTTCATATATTGGTCCTGAGCTTACACATCCGATGTATCTCAAGGGAACAATAGGAAAAGCAAAAGAACACTTATTTAATACTTCGAAGGAAATTACTAATGAATTTTCAGGAATAAAAGCGTATATTTCAGTAAATAAAGCACTTGTTACCCAGTCAAGCTCAGCTATTCCGATAGTACCTCTTTATATTTCGATTCTTTATAAAATAATGAAAAAACAGGGGACTCATGAGGGCTGTATTGAACAGATGGTTCGTCTGTTTACAGATAAACTCAAAAAAGATTCAGCCGTTACTGATGATCAGGGAATGATAAGACTTGATGATCTGGAAATGAATCCTGAGATACAGAATGAAGTATCGGAATTATGGAATAATATAAACAATGAAAATGTAAACGAAAGTGCTGATATTGACGGATACTGGGATGACTTCTTTTCTTTGTTCGGATTCGGATTAAAAGAAATTGATTATCAGGCAGACGTTAATCCTGTTTACAATATACCTTCAATAGAATAATAAAATAGGCGGTCGATTTATTGAAAATATTTTCTGAAAGCTCAAAAGGGTTTTATGCATCAGTTGTCAGCCTTGTAATTCCTATGGCACTGCAGAATCTTATAAATGTTGCAGTAAGTGCTGCAGATGTAATTATGCTTGGAAACGTAAGTGAAACTGTTCTTTCCGGTGCCTCTTTAGCGGGGCAGATTCAGTATATAATGACTCTGATATTTTTCGGAATTACTTCAGGGGCGTGTGTTCTGACAGCTCAGTACTGGGGAAAGGGTGATACTGATGTAATAGAAAAAATTCTCGGTATAGCACTGAAATTTTCTCTTGTTACAGCGGTGCTGTTTACTGCATTTTCAATGCTTTTTCCCGAACAGTGTGTATCTGTTTTTACAAATGAAAAGGATGTAATAGCGGAAGGAACTAAATATTTAAGAATACTTGCGGTTTCCTATATATTTATGTCACTGGCAATGATATATCTTAATATAATGAGAAGCACTGAAAGGGTAACAATATCAACAATTGTATATCTTTCATCACTTTTGTGCAATGTAACACTGAACTAGATATTTATTTTCGGAAAATTCGGTTTTCCTGAAATGGGCATAAAAGGCGCGGCTATGGCAACATGTATAGCAAGAATACTCGAATTTACAATAGTATTCTGGTATTCAAAAAAGAAAAACAATCCTGTTCATTTTAAAATAAAGTATATTCTCAGACATGACAAGATCCTGTTTAAGGATTTTCTGAAGTATTCATTTCCTGTTATGATAAATGAGCTTGCCTGGGGAGCAGGAACGGCAATGAATTCGCTGATAATAGGTCATCTGGGTACGAGTGAAGCAGCAGCAAGCTCTGTTGCACAGGTGACAAGACAGCTTTCAACGGTTGTGGCGTTCGGTATATCCAATGCAGCAGCTATTATGATTGGAAAAGTAATAGGATCAGGCGATAAAGACAAAGCAGAAGACTATGGAAAAAGATTTACGAGGCTTACGGTTTTTATCGGAATAATGTCAGGAATTCTTATAATCTCAATACGCCCTCTGATAATCAGTTCTGTAACCCTTACAGAACAGGCTGAAGATTATCTCCGGATGATGCTTCTGGTAATGAGCTATTTTGTATGTGCCCAGGCATTTAATACAACAATGATTGTAGGAATTTTCAGAGCAGGCGGTGATACGTTGTTCGGATTAATAATGGATATATCCACTATGTGGGGATGTTCTATTCTGTTTGGCGCGCTGGGGGCATTTGTATTCGGCTTCAGCGTTCCTGTGGTATATGTTATTCTGATGAGTGACGAGATTGTAAAGGTTCCGATTACCTTTTTAAGATACAAAAGAAAAAAATGGCTTAAAAGCGTAACAAGAGAAAATATGCTGTAGAAAACAGCCCTAGAAAACGAAAAGGTGCTTTCAAATGATCTGAGAGTACCTTTTGTGTTATAAAAAATTTTTTTGTAAGGATATAATTATTAAACAAAGGTCAGGGGTTATTCTTTTATTTAAAGATAAGTTGAAAAAAACAGAGGATATTTACATATGAATTCTTTTATGAAAAAAGCTGTTGATGAGGCAAGGGCAGGAATTACTGCCGGTGACGGAGGACCGTTCGGATGTGTTATCGTAAAAGACGGAAAAATTATCGGAAGAGGCCATAATCAGGTCATAAAGAAAAAAGACCCGACATTGCATGGCGAAATAGTGGCAATAAAAAACGCGTGCAAGGCCATAGATTCGTTTGATCTTTCAGGCTGTGAGCTATACACTACGGGGGAACCGTGTCCTATGTGTATGAGCGCCATACTATGGGCAAATATTCCAAAGGTATATTACGGATGCAGTATAGATGATACTGAAAAAATAGGCTTCAGGGATAAGGTGTTTTACGGTATAGTAAGTATCAACGCCGGAAATATTCTGAATCAGCTTGACCGTGATGAGTGCCTTGAATTATACAATGAATATGAAAAAATCCCTGATAAAACCGGGTATTAATCCTGAAAAAATGAGACTTAAGATAATTTAAGCCTCCTCTTATGCTGTTATTGTTTTTTCTATGTACTACATTTTCCCTTAAAAACATATTAATTGTTAAAGTATAAAAATAAAAGGGTGATTGTTATGCTTAACGAATTAATACTGACAGCAGTAAGAAATCTTCTTTTCTTTGCTCTTCATGTTGACAACACAGGAATATTTCCGAAGCCACTGTCAAAAGCTGACGAAGAAAAATGTTTTTATCTTATGAAGGAAAAAAATGATCATTCGGCAAAAAACCGCCTCATAGAGCATAACCTTCGTCTGGTTGCACATATAATAAAAAAATATTATTCAAAGTCAAAAGAACAGGAGGAGCTTATATCAATAGGTACTGTGGGACTTATCAAGGCCGTATCTACGTTTGACTGTGACAAGGGAAGCCGTTTTGCAACATATGCGAGCAGATGTATTGAAAATGAAATTTTAATGCACTTCCGTTCACAGAAAAAATCAGCATGTGACATATACATTGATATGCCTATTGATACTGATAAGGATGGAAACCAGCTGACTTTAATGGATATTATTGCTGATGATTGTTCGATTACCGATGAGGTAGAATTAATGATAAATTCAAGACAGTTATATCAGAATATAGGTAAATGTCTTGACGAAAGAGAACTTCAGATTATCTCTATGAGATATGGATTGTTCGGGTATTTTTCTTTAACTCAAAGGGATGTAGCTGATAAGCTTGGAATATCAAGAAGCTATGTTTCAAGAATAGAGAAAAAAGCTTTGGAAAAATTAAGGAAATGTATGGAGTGATGGTTTATTATCATAAATCATAAATTATTGCTTTGGGGTAAAAATTGTTAAAATAAATTTGTAAAAAGTACTTGAAATTGTATTCATAGTATGATATAATATTAAGGCAATTCACACGTTGGTGATTTTACAGATTGGTGCCTTGTAAAAAAGGTTATCTGTAAGCAAAGACCAGCGGAGGGGATAATAAAAACCAAAAACAGGAGGAACTACACAATGGCAGTAGTATCAATGAAACAGCTTCTTGAAGCTGGTGTACACTTCGGACATCAGACAAGAAGATGGAACCCAAAAATGGCACCTTATATTTTTACAGAGAGAAATGGTATTTATATCATTGACCTTCAGAAGACTGTAAAGAAGCTTGAAGAAGCATATATGTTTGTTCGTGACATATCTGCACAGGGCGAAACAGTATTATTTGTAGGAACAAAGAAGCAGGCTGGAGATTCCGTTAAGGAAGAAGCAGTTCGTGCAGGTGCACACTACGTTAATGCACGTTGGCTCGGTGGTATGATGACAAACTTTGAAACTATCAAGAACAGAATCAAGCGTCTTGAACAGTTAAGAGTTATGGAAGAAGACGGAACATTTTCTCTTCTGCCTAAGAAGGAAGTAAGCAAGCTTACTCTTGAAATTGAAAAGCTTGAAAAATTCCTCGGCGGTATCAAAACTATGAAGAAGCTCCCAGGCGCATTATTTATAGTTGACCCTAGAAAAGAAAAGATTGCAGTTGCAGAAGCTAAGAAATTAAATATTCCTATAGTTGCAATAGTAGATACAAACTGTGATCCTGATGAAGTAGACTATGTTATTCCTGGTAACGATGATGCTATCAGAGCTGTTAAGCTTATTGCAGGTGCAATGGCTAGCGCTATAATTGAAGGCAGACAGGGTGAGCAGGAAGCTCCTGCAGAAGCTGAAAAAGCTGAAGAAACCGAAGAAGCTGCAGAATAATAATATATAAATATTATAGCAGATGCAGTTAAAATTTTTAAATATTTATTTCTGCATCTGCATTTTTATATTTGAATTTTATTTTTATAAGGATATTAAATATCCTCTGGAAAGGAAGAATATATAATGGCAGGTATTACCGCTAAGGACGTTGCTGCTCTTCGTGAGAGAACAGGCGTTGGTATAATGGATTGTAAGAAAGCATTAGTTGAGACAGATGGCGATATGGAGAAAGCAATAGTTATTCTTCGCGAAAAGGGTCTCGCTACACAGGCTAAAAAAGCAGGAAGAATCGCTTCTGAAGGTATTGTAACAGCAGTTGTCGATGAGGCTAAGAAAGTTGGCGTTGTTCTTGAGGTAAACTCAGAAACTGACTTCGTTGCTAAAAATCAGGAATTTAAAGCATTTGTTGATTCAGTAGCTGCTACTATTATCAATGAAAACCCAGCTGATGTTGAAGCACTTAATGCAACAAAAATGACAGGTTCAGATATGACTGTTGCTGAAGCTCTTCAGGAACTTTTCCTTAAAATTCGTGAAAACATGCAGATTCGTCGTTTCATAAGAATGGAAGGCGTTCTTGTTTCATATGTTCACGGTGATGGACAGTTCGGCGTTATGGTAAAGATGGATACCGACATTGATGCATCAAATGAAAAGCTTATTGCATGCGGTAAGGATATATGTCTCCAGATTACTTCAATGAATCCTGGATATCTCAATAAAGAATCAGTACCTGCTGATGTTCTCGAAAGCGAAAGAACAATTATGCTTGCTCAGATGTCTGAGGATCCTAAGATGTCTAACAAACCAGAACAGGTTAAGAACAAGATTGTTGACGGTAAGATAACTAAGTACTATACAGAAAACTGCCTGCTTGAGCAGGAATTCGTAAAGGACGGAGACCTTACAGTTGCTAAGTATGTTGAAAAGGTAGCCAAGGAACTTGGCGGCAAGATTTCAGTAGTTGATTTCGTTCGTTACGAAAGAGGCGAAGGAATCGAGAAGAAAGTTGATAACTTTGCAGATGAAGTTGCAAGCATGATAAAGTAATTTATTGTTGTAAAAATTAATTCTGTTATGATATGAACGTATATAACCCCCTTAGAGTAGAAACATATTTTTTTGTTTCACACTAAGGGGGTTATTTTATTTTTGGTTTACAGCAATAAGAAATTTTATTTTGATGCCCATATCTGAAAACATTTTTTCATGCTCGGTTTCTACATTTTCCTCAAAGTCGCTGTTATGAAGATCATATGTTATATATTTTATATCATAATCAGTCTGTGCAAAATATTCAAGAGATTCTTCAAATAATTCGTCATCATCCGTTTTAAACCATATCTCACCTTTGTTGCGGAGAAAACTTTTATATTTTATAAGCTTTTTAAAATATGTAAGTCTTCTTTTTTTATGCTTGCTTCTCGGCCATGGGTTACAAAAATTAATATAGATTCTGTCAATCACATCATCCTGATTAAAAACCTCTTCAATTGTCTCTATATTATGAACCAGAAGCTTTATATTGTCGACACTGTCAATCTCTTTTTCTTTAAATACAGCAGATATTTTTCTGCGTGTATATGCCATCATTTCACTTTTAATATCAATAGCAATAAAATTTATATCCTGTCTAACGGATGCTAACTGAGAAATGAAACCGCCCTTTCCACACCCCAGCTCCAGATATAGCGGCTGTTTTTTTATAAAGCTTTCGTTCCACTTTCCAATTAACTCTGATGAATCCTTAATACAAAATTCACACATGTCTAGCTCAGGTCTTGCCCATGGTTTTTTTCTGATTCTCAAAAATACCAAGCCTTTCTCAATCATTTTTATTTTTTGCGGAATACTGTGGTATAATATTGTTAAACCATAATATTATAAATATAATAATAGAATTAAATATTTTAAAAATATTTTGTATAAGTAATGCCTTTATATTTTCCGCTTATACATTATATCATATTTTTCTCGATAAATCATCTTTTTATTGACTCTTTTTTTTTTCTAAAGTATAATAAGAATATATGATTTTTATAATTCAGCGTTTTATTTAATAAATATAGGGGGAACAAGATATTATTATGCAAAAAATATATATTAGTCTTTTAGGAAATACTCTGTTTGAGTCGTTTTTTTATTTCTGCTGGTGGTCGCTTTTTGGTTGGTTTCTTGAGGTTGTGGTAAGAACACTTGAAACAGGTGGATTTGAAAACAGGGGGTTTTTAAACGGACCCTTCTGCCCGATATATGGCTTTGGAGTTATGATTATTACAACTCTTCTTGATCCTATAAAACATAACTTTGTCATTTTATATTTTACTTCAATGATAATATGCTCAATCGTTGAGTTATCAGTCGGGTTGCTTATGGAAAAGCTTTTTCATGCCAAATGGTGGGACTATTCAAAAGAAAAATTTAATTATCGGGGCTTTATATGCCTTAGAATATCGCTTTTATGGGGTGTAGGATCTGTTATGGTTATCCGTATTGTTCAGCCTCTCATAGCAAAAGCGGTCGGTTACATACCACATATGTTTGGAAATATTCTTGCATATTTTATTATTATTGTTATAATTATTGATCTTGCCGCTACTCTTGCAGATATAAGAAACTTTAACAAAAAGCTTAAGCAGGTCGATTATATTGCATCATTGCTGCATGATAAGTCAATAGCTATCGGAGAAAATATATCAGAAGAGGTGCTCAGTCTTAACGCAAAATATGAAAAATTATCCGATCAGATAAAAAGCTCCCGTATTGTCAGGGCATTTCCTAATATGACACCTGTATTATATAACCATACATTTAAAATGATAAAAGATAAAATCAACAAGTCTGACGACTACGATATAAAATATGAAAATATAAAACTGATTATCGAAAATGAAAAGGAGAATAAAAAAGATGAAGATAAAGTTTTATGATATTAAACTTCCTTATGAAAAAATAGGCGTCAATTATATTCAGTCTGTCAGTCTCGTTTCTTATACGTTAGATATTTCATGTGAAATAGGAAGAAAAAACAGACCTGCGGTTATAATCTGTCCTGGTGGCGGATATGAATTTGTTTCTGAAAGAGAGGCTGAACCTGTTGCTCTGAGATTTGCAGCAGCAGGCATACATGCGTTTGTTCTGAACTATAGTGTTGTACAGAAACCATTTCCTACAGCTCTTCTGGAGCTTGCTCAGGCTACGGCATTTATACGTGAAAATGCTGAATCATGGGATATAGATCCTAAAAAAATATCTGTATGTGGGTTTTCAGCTGGTGGACATCTGGCTGCAAGTCTTGGAATACACTGGGATAAAAGCTTTATCCGTGACACGCTTGAATTAAAAGATGAACATAAACCGAATTCAATGATACTTTCGTATCCTGTAATCACAAGCGGAGAGTACAAGCATGAAGGCTCGATACAAAATATTGTGGGATTACAGCCAAATCCAGCTCAGCTTGACCTTGTATCACTTGAAAAGCATGTAAGCAGTAACACGCCACGGACATTTATATGGCATTGTGCTGATGACGATGTAGTTCCTGTTGAAAATACCATATTATTTATTAAGGCACTAAGTAAAAATAAAATAAGCTTTGAATGTTCGATTTATCCTCATGGTGGACACGGAATTTCATTATGTGATGATACAACTTCATCAAAACCGTCCGAATACAACGAAAAATGTTCACAGTGGTTTGATAACGCCGTCAAATGGCTTAAATATCCGGATAAATAACCGATGGTCAAAGGTGCGACCGCAAAGTTCTGTCGAATCATGCGAATCTAAACCCCCTGCCTGAGCATTATAACCCTATATGGTTACTATTCGGCCAGACCAAAAACACGCCATTATCCTTAAACTTTAATTATTAAAAAAGATTACCGCATTATTTTTAATGTGGTAATCTTTTCTTTTGCCCTGATTTGTATTTTTATTAATCATATGCCAATACTTATTATAACCACAAAGAAAGGCGAGAAGTTATGGCTTATAATAAGGTGATAATATCAGGTATCAATACTTCAAAACTTACTGTACTAAAAGAAAGTGAAAAGATTGAACTTCTTAAAGAAATACAGGCAACCGGAAGCAAGGAAGCAAAAGATAAGCTTATAAACGGAAATCTCAGACTGGTCTTAAGTGTCATTCAGAGATTTGCCAACAGAGGTGAAGACATTGACGATTTATTTCAGATAGGAGTAATAGGTCTTATAAAGGCTATTAATAATTTTGACCTGACAAAAGAAGTCCGCTTTTCAACATACTGTGTTCCTATGATATCAGGGGAACTCAGACGTTTTTTACGTGACTATAATTCTATAAAAGTGAGTCGTTCACTTAAAGATCTTGCCTATAAGGCAATGCAGGCAAAAGAATACCTGATGATGAATAATCAGAAAGAACCCACTGTTGATGAAATTGCAAAATTAATTGATGCTGAAAGGAGCGAAGTGGTAATGGCTCTGGAGAGCATCAGTGAACCGGTATCTCTCTATGAACCGGTATATTCAGATTCAGGGGATACGATTTATGTGCTTGATCAGATAGGTGATAAAAACGGTGTTGAGAATTGGCTCGATGAAATATTTTTGCGTGAAGCAATAAAAATGCTGCATCCGAGAGAGAAAAAAATATTATATATGCGTTTTTTTCAGGGGAAAACACAGGTGGAGGTTGCAAATGAAATAGGTATATCACAGGCACAGGTGTCAAGGCTTGAAAAAGGGGCACTTTCTCAGATAAAAGGAGAAATATAAAGAATAGGTTTCAACTCGGGACGAGTCGACCAGGCTTTGCGGTCGCCTGGACTTCGCTTACACATTTGTTTCACTTTTTAATATATAAAAAAACAAATCCCACTTCATAAAATGATAGTGGGATTTAGTTTCGTAGAATGTTTAAAAAAATTCTTTATAAATAATTCTTACGTTATGCAGATAATTAAACTGCACGTGTCACCTTGTTAGAACGCAGACACCTTGAACATACATGTATATGACAAGGGGTACCATTAACTATAGCCTTTACGCGCTTAACGTTTGGCTTCCAAGTTCTATTTGAACGTCTGTGTGAGTGAGAAACCTTTATACCAAAAGTTACACCCTTTCCGCAAATTTCACATTTTGCCATTTTGCTGCACCTCCTTTATTTTAATAAGTTAATGCCAAAATCCAGCATTAGCGTTGCTGAAAACCCAATACATTGACTATAACCATAAAATAACGTATAGAGTTTTCAGGAACGCTTTAAATATTCTATCATATTTTAAGACGAAAAGCAAGTGTTTTATTAATTTTTTTAAATTAAATATTATATGAGGTGAAATATATCAAAAATTACTTGCAATTTTTCGGAAACTACAGTAAAATAATAATGATATGCATAAAAAAAAGAATGGAGAGAAAATTATGAATGATTCACTGGTTGATTTTCTCATAAAAGCGCTTGTATTGTTTACAGCCCTGCCTGTACATGAATTTGCTCATGGATGGGTGGCTACAAAATTCGGCGATGATACTCCGGGAAATCAGGGTAGACTTACATTAAACCCATTTGCACATCTCGATCTTTTAGGAAGCCTGTGTATGCTGTTTGTAGGTTTTGGATGGGCAAAGCCTGTTATGGTTAATACGTCAAAGTTCAAGAACAGAAAAATAGGGAGCATCTGTGTATCACTTGCAGGACCTCTGTCTAATATACTGCTTGCTCTTATAGTAATGATCTGTTTAAAATTATTGCTAGCTGCAAATGTAGATATAAACCTTAATCTTTTCTTGGTATTTAAGTATTTGATTTTTTTAAATACCGGACTTGCAGTGTTTAATCTTTTGCCTGTTCCTCCTCTTGATGGTTCACAGGTATTGATGGCTTTACTGCCTGATAAAGTCAGATATATTTTTATGCGTTATCAGAGATATATATTTTTCGGGATGCTGATTTTTATACAGTTTTCTTTTTTTGGTAATATTATCACCTGGCTTAACAATTATCTTTTAGCATTTCTGAATTATATAACAAGTTTTATTGGTTGATGAGTGTGGATAAATATGAATAAAATATCTTTTAAGCTTGAAATTTTTGAGGGACCTCTTGATTTGCTGCTTCACCTTATATCAAAGCATAAGCTTGATATAAATGATATAGAAATTTCAAAGCTTCTTGAACAATATATAGATTATCTTGACATGTGCGCTGAACATGATCTTGAGCTGGCCGGTGAATTTCTGGAAATGGCGGCAAGGCTTATATATATAAAAACAATTTCTCTCCTTCCTGCTCCTGAGGAAGCAGAACAGGAAAAAAAAGAATTGCAGGGGGCACTAATAGAGTATTCATTGTGTAAGATAGCTGCCCGTAAACTGGAAAATATTTTTTGCGGAAATGATTTGTTTGTAAGAAATCAGGCCAGAATAAAAGGAGATATTACTTACAAAAGAAAGCATGATCCCTGTGTGCTTTTAAATGCTCTTAAAAATATTAATATAAAAAAAGTTAATGTTTCTGAGCAAACTCAGGATAACAGGTTCAGTATAATAATCAAACACAAAATGTATTCTGTTACAACAAAGGTTATATTCATTTTAAAGCAGCTGTATAAGACAGGTACTGCTGATATGGATATGCTGTATGACAATGTAACAGACAGATCAGAGAGAGTGGCAACATTTCTTGCTGTTCTTGAACTCACTAAATCAGGAAGAATTTTTATTAACGAAGACAGTACGAAAATATCTTTTATAGGAAGACAAAAAGAAAGGAAAACCGGATAATGAGCTTTAGTGAAAATATTTCAGCCGTTGAAGCTATACTGTTTGCATATGGAGAGCCCATATCACGTGATCTTCTTGCAGAAGCAAGCGGAATTGAAAAGAGTTCACTGCCTAAAATAATAAATTTGCTTAATGACAGGTATGACGAAAATAATTCAGCACTTTATGTACTGAAGCTTGACGATTCATACCAGATTGCTACAAGAAAAGAATATTCACCATTTGTCAAAAAGGCATTTGAGTCAGGAAGAATGTCAGCCCTTTCATCGGCAGCAATGGAATCGCTGGCTATCGTAGCATACAATCAGCCTGTTACAAAGGGATTTGTTGAAAGTGTAAGAGGTGTTGACAGTTCTTCTGTAATGAATAAGCTTGTAGAAAGAGGGCTTATTGAGGAATCTGAAAGACTTGAAGTTCCGGGAAGACCTGTTGCATATAAAACAACAAAGAGTTTTTTAAGATGCTTTGGATTGTCATCTCTTGATGAGCTGCCCTCTGTTTCTGAGAAAAAAGATGAACCTGATTTGTTTTCCTGTGAATCTACAGCAGATTAAATATCAGCAATCAGGGGGGGAGTTCATTTG
>JAEWXO010000019.1 GCA_023458875.1 Bacillota bacterium
GAACATGCTATGCGCCTGTTATGAGAGAAATATTCAAAAGATATGTAAAATAAGATCCTGCGAATATCCCGACTTTTGTAATTTTTATAACAGACGGAAACAATTCAGATAAAAAAGCAACCAAAGACATCTTGACCAAGGCATCGGAATACAATATTTTCTGGAAATTCATAGGAATAGGAGATGAAAAATTTGAGTTTCTCGAAAAGCTTGACGAGTTAAAGGGAAGGTTTATTGATAACGCTAATTTTATTTCAGTAAACGATATAAAAGGTATTAAAGATTCAACACTGTATTCAGATTTGCTTGAAGAATATAATGACTGGTTAGATTTGTGCAGAAAATCAGGCATAAAGGTTAATGGATAACATCAAAGGTCTTTCCGGCAATGTAAAGGCTATAATAAAATAAGTGGTTTTTATGAAATATTCTAAATTACACGGAATATTTAAAAGCTTTAAGACAACTGAAAAGTAATACTGACCGTGAAATACTACCTGGAGGAATTATATGCTGAACCAGTTTTCAAGAACACAGCTTCTGATTGGAAGCAACGGAATGGACAGACTCGCCGCTTCAAGAGTGGCTGTATTTGGTATTGGCGGAGTGGGGGGATACGTTTGTGAGGCACTTGTCCGCAGCGGTGTGGGCAAATTTGATCTTATTGATGACGACAAAGTCTGTCTTACAAATCTTAATAGACAGATAATAGCTACAAGAAAAACCGTCGGAAAATACAAGGCAGAGGTTATGGCGGAACGGATGAAAGAAATAAGTCCCGATGTTGATATACGTATTTACAAATGCTTTTTCCTGCCCGAGAATGAAAATGAATTTCCGTTTGATGAATATGATTATATTGTAGATGCTGTTGATACCGTTACTACAAAGCTTGCGCTTGTCATGAAAGCACAGTCCTTACATATTCCGATTATCAGCAGTATGGGTGCAGGCAACAAACTTGATCCGGCTGCTTTCAGTGTCGCTGATATTTATGATACTAAAGTATGTCCGCTTGCAAGGGTAATGCGTATAGAATGCCGTAAACGCAATGTTAAGAAGCTGAAAGTTGTGTATTCTGAGGAAAAGCCTACACGTCCTGCTGAGGATATGTCAATATCATGCCGAACCAATTGCATATGTCCTCCCGGAGCAAAGCATAAATGCACAGAACGCCGTGACATTCCCGGCAGCACCGCTTTTGTACCTTCTGTTGCCGGATTAATCATAGCTGGAGAGGTTGTGAAGGATATATGCAGAACCTGAAATTCAGACAAGGCTTACCTGATGATTTAGATGTTTTAATCGAGCTTGAAAGACGCTGTTTTTCCGAATCCGAAGCCGCAGACAGAATCACGTTTGAGCTTCGCATGAAAAGTTTTTCCAGATGCTTCTGGGTATTGGAAGATGATGGTCAAATCGTCTGTATGATTAACGGGATGACAACAAATCATAAAGATCTGTGTGATACAATGTATGAAAATACTGATCTTTATTCTCCTGACGGTGATTGGCTTATGATTTTCGGAGTTGCAACACTTCCGTCAAATCAGAAGAGTGGTTATGCATCAAAGCTTATGTATCATGTTATTGAAGAAACAAAGCAACAGGGACGACAAGGGATTGTTCTTACCTGCAAAAAAAATCTTATACCGTTTTATTGTCGGTTTGGCTTTATCAGCGAAGGTATATCTGATTCGGTACATGGTGGTGCTGAATGGTATCAGATGCGTCTGTCTTTTTAAAGCGAACTTTTCGATAAACACAAAATGGAGGTAAATATTATGGATGATTTAAATGAAAAAATTTCGGACAGCATAGCAAATGCGATTTCAGATGATATTCCAACTTATATATCATATTATGTGACTGTATGCGGAGAGGGTATTAATAAAGTATATTTCGATGTAGGCTTTTCTGCTATAAGCCGCATTTATAAAATGGCGGAAGAAAATCAACTTCCTCCGGCAGAAAAAACAGATCTTAAAGATTTCTGCAACTGTGAAATAGTATTCAACGGTAAAAATTTTCTTGATTTTATCGAACTTGTCTATCCTGAAAAATATGATGAGCTCAAAAGCCTGTTAAATCCTGATGCCGGATACACTGTAATGTGTGTTGACTTTTCTTAATATGTAAAAATACAAAAACAGAATACAGATTCTGAGCATAAAATTAAAAGCAGAAAGTTCTTTTATGAGCTTTCTGCTTTTTATGTTTCATTTATAAAATTATTTTATCGGAGCTTTTCCTCAATTATATCAAATGCTTCGTTTAGCCAGTCAAATTCTTCGCATAATTCAATTATACCTTTATCGCATGCTGCAGCTAATTTTGGCTGAATCGGTATTTTAGCAAGTGCCTGGATATTATATTCCTTTGCAATTTCATCGAGTCTGCTTTCACCGTAAAGATTTATTTTTGTTTTACAGCAATCGCATTCTACATAGCTCATATTTTCTACAACACCCAGTATCGGGATGTTCATCATATTCGCCATTTTAACTGCTTTTCCGACAATCATTGATACTAATTCCTGCGGTGAAGTAACAATAATTATGCCGTCAACAGGTATAGACTGGAAAACAGTAAGGGGAACATCTCCCGTTCCCGGCGGCATATCTATAAACATATAATCTACATCACCCCATATAACGTCGGTCCAGAACTGCTTTACAGTACCGGCAATAACAGGTCCACGCCATACAACAGGGTCTGTGTCATTTTCGACAAGAAGATTAATTGACATTACTTCCAGTCCGGTTTTTGTCTGTGCAGGGAAAATGCCATGTTCATTTCCTTCTGCTTTTTTTGTTATTCCAAAAGCCTTTGGAATAGACGGACCTGTAATATCTGCATCCAATACAGCTGTTTTATAGCCCTTGCGGTTTGACGTAACTGAAAACATTGATGTTACTAATGATTTTCCTACTCCGCCTTTTCCGCTTACAACTGCAATAACCTTTTTAATTTTAGAAAATTCATTTGTTTTTTCGATTAAATCAGTTTTCTGACTGCATTTGCTTGAGCATGATGAACAATCATGGTTACATGTTTCACTCATTATAGTTAATATTCCTTCCATCAGTAAATTCGTTTATGATTATAATGATAGCATTTATTGATTAATATGTCAAATCGAAATTTAGGGGTATGATTTTATGGTTTCTTTTTTACCAATACGGTTGTGACTTTTACTTTTGGCTTTAATTATTCGTTATATATTTGTTTCATGATACGGTCATATCTTATAAGATTTGCGTATGGATCGTCGTAAATTATTGCAAATGCTCCGGCGATGCTGTTTATTTGAACAGTAATGTCTCCGGTTTTGGAT
The DNA here is from genome assembly GCA_023458875.1 of Bacillota bacterium. Classification (GTDB taxonomy): domain Bacteria; phylum Bacillota; class Clostridia; order Oscillospirales; family Ruminococcaceae; genus HUN007. Next base: position 3,338 of record JAEWXO010000019.1, read on the forward strand.
CTGAAAAACATTCTTTCCATAAATTCATTATTTTTAAGTGCATATATATTTCTGACCTCATTTAAAAGCTTTGTATGTTTCCTCTTAAGCGGATTTTTAATGGAAATGTCTGCAAGGCTCGGATATTTGTAATCAATATAATATATGTCTGAGCGGCCGGATATCGGATTTATATTTTCGGGGCTAAAATCATCCGGAAGCCTGTTTTTTGATTCTGTGCCGGATGTGTCTTTTTTGAAAGCATAATAAGCTCCTGTATCCATGTGCCATCCGTTTGACAAAGCGTATTCTTCTATAAATGCACGCTGATTTTCAAGTGTTTCAATTTCTATGCTTTGCTGGAACCGGATAACCGGGCCGATAAACGGTGTTTTGGTTATTACTCCGTTAATATCCGGTGCGTTTCCTATAATAAATCTGCACGTAAAATCCGAATGACTGTTTTTTTTGAAATCAAGATATAAAAAAAATTCCTCATTATTATTTATCTGAAAGCATCCTGAATTTATTTCAGACTGCTGTGTTTCACGGCTGATATTAAGGATGTTCTGTTTTAAAACGCTTTTGCTTTTTTTATTGTCTGTATTCAGCTCCGGACGGTCTGAAAGGGAATCTTCGCTTATATTATCATATTTAAGTACAGAATTACAAACCGGACATCTGATTCCCCCTGAAATATTTTTAGTATAGGGTTTCCCCTCACACTTTTCGCAATAATAAATTTCCATTACTATCTCCCCTGTTATCATAACATAAAATCTGAAATCAGTTTAGCTGTGACTTTCGTAATACTGTATTATTTTGTCTATATAAAAAAGATTTGAACTTGTATCATCATATATATGACTTATGTCTGATAATGTGTTCAGGTATACGTACTGGTCACCCTTTTTTAAAACAATATTGTCGGTAAAGGCATTTTCCCTTTGTATTCTGTCTTTTATCATCTTAAATATATTTTTCTTAGTGTCAGACGGCAATTTATATTCGATTGTTATATTATTTTCCGAATCAGGACCTTTAATATTTTTATCAAATGGAATACATTCTTTCTGAGCATTACTTTTATTTCTTGAATTCTGAAGATTTGTTTCTGATTCAGGGAAAATTACACTTTCCGCATTCAGCCCGTAAAATGAACCGGTAAATTTTCCGGTAATAAACGAACAAGGTATATACGTGTTTTTAAACTGTTTTTTTATAGAATTTATCATATCTGAGTCTTTCTGATTTTCTTTATTGATATCACATAATCTGACAGATCTTTCATCAGCTATATCTTTATATTCTCTATTACCAAGATAATTGATAAGAGCCGGCAGATCCGACCATACCTTCATAATCATTTCTGATTTAAACACCATACCAGTCAGACCATTTTCTTTTTCTGTTTTAAACAGTAAAACGCTGTCACTAAGACATATAAAATAATAAATAATCTGTTCTTTTAATTCAGGATTTTTTGCAAGGTTGTGAAAAAAATATTTTATTGTCGGTTCTGAAGACTTTACTTCTCCGGGTATCCTGTAACGAATCTCGCTATGATTTATTGTCACATTTACAGGATAAAAACATAATGTATCAATCATTAGTATCACCACTTTTCAAATATATATTTGTTTTGCGGACTGTTACACCATCCCTGACTGAAAAGATACTCCCTCATTGTTTCATACATGGTGATCAATTCAGAAATATTCACGGCTGTTTCCTTTTCTATTTCATAGCTGACAAACGGTACATCTGTAACTGTATTTCCGGAATCCGGCTTATTACCTGCAACAAGCCGGTACCTTATTTTTTCATGCATAGATTTTTTAATATCCAGATATATATGATAATTACTCACTTTATTGTCTAACGAAAGAGCTTTATAATTATTGGTCCATGAAAGACTGTCAGATACTTCGGAACATTCATCACCAACAAAAAACATTTGTATATCAGGTACTGTCTTTGGATGCTGATATTCATAGATTTTCTTTTCATGCTTTCCTATTGCAAAGTTAAAAGGCATAACACGTTTACGCATTGCAGAAATAAGTGATTTAAACTGGTCCTGTATATTTGCACGTTCTATACAGATTTCCGTATTATCAGAATATTTTTCTTCTGACAAAAAATCAATCACATTTTCTATATTTTCACGTCTTACAATCTGAGGAGGCTTTGAAATATCATGATGCTTATCCATATAATCTGAATAGAACGTTTTTTCTGCAGAGAGCAGATTGATTATCATATCAGGAACATAAGTCCAGAAATCTTTTTCGTTTTCATTTTTACATACAAAGCCTTCCGTAGAACAGATGGTTCTTCCGTATTCATCCTCGCCCACGATATGACAGCATCTGCAAAGAATACTTATTTTATTTGTTTTATAAAAGCAAAAGCTGTCAGATGTCATTTCCAGAATTTCAGATTCACTTTCATTCAGAATATCCCTTACTCTGAATAAATGGCTGATAATTTTTCTGTAGTCATTATATTCTTCGGAATCGACCATAAGCCATGACGGCATATACATATCATAGTAATCATATGTTTTTGTTCTTCCGTATAAAAATACGTCAAATTCCATATTGTTCTCCCCCTGATTATGATTCATTTACAGCACTGATTCCGGTTGTACCCTTTTTCTGTTCCCAGATAAGGTTCTGTGAAATACGCAATGAATTGTACGGTATTTTTATGTACTTTAAAACTTTATCCGTTTCCTCCATCTGAAGTCTGAATATCTTCATTTTGTTTTTGTACTCCTTGGACATTTTTGTAAGGACATTTGCTTTTTCCATTTCATCGATTTTAAGGAATATATCTGTTACTTCTTCACTTATTGTTCTGTATATGCTGTAAAATATAACGGTATCTATTCCGTATGGCCTTATTTCAGCATCAGGGTTTATTTTATTGTTTTCAGGATTGATTACGTTTCTTCCTACTGCTGATGTCCTTACTATTCCCAGGTTCCATTTGTTTCTCTCTATTATTTTAACTGATGTTTCAAATGCATGCATAAGTCTGTCGATAAGCAGCCCGTCATCTGTTGAGGCATCCGGTGAGTCATCTTTTGTAAGCACAAACAGTATAGTCATTTTTTTATTATCAAATTTATTTGTATTAAAAAAAGTGTTTATATCATCGTTTCCCAGAGCCTGACTGTATTGTCCTGCGTTATTACAGCTGCTAAGTCTTATCGCATCTACAAAAATAAGAATTACATTACTTTTAAGAAGCTCATTCCTTACGTCCTTTACATCATCGTCTGAACGTTCATTTACAAGCTTCTCAATAAAACCGCCTTTATAATCAATAAAACTTATTGTGCAAAGTGGGTTTGATGTATCATAACAGTCATCATGTATATTGAGCATGTATTTTTTAGTGTTTTCTGTGCTGACTGAGGTAAATCCCCTGTTATTTCTTATTGAATAACGACGTATATCACCTATACTTGTTTCTGATAAATTATCTGCGTAGTATGGCAGTACTTTAAACAGATGACTTTCATTATTATTTTTTTTATCAACAACTTCAATATTGCCTGAAATAAAAGTATCACATATACCCGAAAGAAATGCAGTCTTTCCCGAACCGCTTATTCCAAGCATTGAAATTTTAATTTCATTCATTTTTCTAGTCCTTTCTGTTGTGTTTTCCTGTTACATAAATCCCTTAACTGCATTCATAATCAGGAACATCGGCTTCAATAAAACAATACTTATCCTGTGGAGTTGCATTTTTAATATCCTTTATTCTCGGATATCTTTTTTTACGCATCTCAGTAATCAGTTTCTGTACTGCTCTTGCATTACCGGTCTTATCGTTACGGTTTTTATATAATTTCTCAAAATATTTCTGAATTTTTTCAATTGCAGCATTATCATAAAAATCCTTGGAATCCCTGCACATTTTTTTAAATATTTCTGTAAGCTGATACGGAGTATAATCTTTAAAATCATATCTTGTACACCTTGATAATATTCCGGCATTTGCCGAGACAAACGACTCGTACTCCGTGCTGTATACAACAAATATGACATTAAAGTCCTTGCGCTCATCAACCATTCTGTTCATCATAGCATTGAGTGCAGCATGACCGTATTGCTTGTCTTTTGAAAGCTGATATGCTTCTTCAATAACCAAAACGGTATTATTCTGCTTAGCTTCGTCCATTTTTTCATTAATGATTTTCTGTGAATCACCTATATGAGTGCCTATAATTGCCGATGCGTCAACAATAACAGGATTACGGCCTCCGAGAATCCCTGTTGCATAGTAAAGCTGGGCTACAAGCTTTGCAGCTGTTGATTTACCTGTTCCGGGATTGCCTACCCAGATCATGTGTTCCGGTCCGGGATACTGTATTCCTTTGTCAATACATTCGTCATACAGATTGCATTGATCATCAAACATCTGCTCTAAAAATTCCATGCCTATATACTGCTTCAGTTCTTTGTATGCCTCATCTCTTGTCGATGCACCAAAGCCATTGAATAAATGTTCGCTTCCGGTAAAATCCTTAACGGCCATTGCAGGTGAGACTGTCCCCTCTCGCATCTGGGCATTACTGACTACTGTTTTTGCAAGGTTAATTACGTCTCTTGCATTTCCGAAATTTTTTCGGTCGCGTTCTTTATAATAGTTTACAAAATAACAGCTCAGTTTATCATCTGCTTCCTTCTCTAATAAGAGGTTATTTTTTCTTATGTATTCACGGAATATTTTTTCAAGAACAGGCGGCTTGTAATCATCTATTGTAATGACATTTCTCATGTTAAACCTTGACGGGAGGCCTTCATTCATTTTGAAAAAATCATTCATTTTTGAACGGTATCCTGCAATAACAACACAAAAATGATATTTTGTATTTGTCATTGCTGCAACCAGAGTATTTATAACCTCTGCGCAGTAATTTTCTCCTCCGGAGCTGCTGCCGTCACTGAGATTTACAAGTGAGTAAACCTCGTCTATAAAAAGAACGCCCTCCTGAGCACGCTCAATTGCATTTACGGTATTTATAGCTGATGAACCGACATACTGACCGACAAGATTGTCACGTGAGGCACATATCGTATGTCCGGATTTTAAAATTTTATGCTTATACAGAATCCGTCCGATAAGCTTTGCTATTTCTGTCTTTCCGACACCGGGATTGCCCTGAATGACAAAGTTGGGAATTTTGAATGCACTGTTGTCATAGTTTAAATTTTCAAACCTTTCAAGGCAGAAAAGATTATCGGTTATTTTTTTTTCTTTATGTCCGCTGTATTTTACATAATTTTCGAACTCCAGAATATTTCTTTTTATAACATTATAAGCGTTTTCCCATCCGCTCTCTCTGCGTTCTTCAAGAAGCTTTTCAGGGTCTTCAAGAGAATATCTGATATTTTTCTGTGCATAAATCTCCTTGACGGTCTGTGACGAAAACGGTACATGATCATCAGGGTAATCACGGATAAATATTTCTATTCTATCCCTGAATGTATTCAGTCCCAGCTCTGATTCATTACAGTAAAAAAGCATCGTATTGACTATATCTCCTATATTTTCTTCATTCCAGTCAATATAAAGCTTTTTAACACGGTCATTTGAAATTCTGCATCCGTATATTCCCCAATAAAACAGAAGATTTCTTATTTCATCACTGCTCGGCTGTTTTACAATAAGGCATGTATCTGAATTAAATGTACGTTTATTTTCACTGTCTTCAGAAAGAAATAATGACGACATTGACAGTTCACTGTTGTTTGAAAGCATCTGCTGTATTTCTTTTGTTCCCAGTCCCTTTGAAAGAAATATGCAGATATTTTTGTTGTCGTTAGTCATTGATTTCCAGTTTTCAAACAACCTGTTGTAATTACGTCTGCTTACGCTGTCCGTTCTGTTTATAAAATCATCAAGACTTGTAAAAACAATTGCCGTCCTCTTTTTTTTGTTTTTCATCAGTGCTTCTGCTTTATGAATAAAATCAGCATCACTTTCCATAGGATAACGCATTTTAATATTTCTTTTCTGTTTATCTGTTTCCTTTTTTTCAGGTGATTCTTTCTTTTCCTTCACACCGAAAATATTGAATATATCATCCGCATCCTCAGTCTTTTCTTTTTCCTTTTCCTTATTTGCCGGCTGACTTATACTTTCCGAATAATTTTCGGCACTCTGTCTGTCACGGAAATACAGACCCATACCGCTTCCGGAATAAAATATAACACATTCATATCCTATATTTTTCAGATACCTGCATAAATAATATTCAAAGCTTACAATCTGTAAATCAGGGGTGCAGAATGAATCCATTATATTTCCCGATATGCAGAAAATCCTGTATGATGAATACTCAAAAATAGATTTTTCCAAATCAAATCACCCCTGCTGACTTTATTTCTGCTGTTGCGGATTGGCAATTACAAATGATGATGTATCAACATCAGATGCGTTTTTGTTCCTTGTATTCTCATGGCATTTAATATTTATACTGTCTACCTGACTGCAGTTCTTCTTTATATTGTTTATTATGTTTTTTCTGTATTGTTCACGACTTTCTTCCGAACAGTCATTATCATTGCTTTTAATAATTATATCTGTTTTTATCTCATTATCATCGTCTGTGTATGGTACTATGGAAACAGTCAGCTCTTCATCTGTAAGATTGCATTTATATGTTCTCTCACTGGCATTTGAAGGATCCCCGTCTGAATACAGTGATTCTGTAAGTGTAAATCCTTTTTCTTTAAGAACATTATAAATTTCCTTTTCTACACCCATTCTGCTGAGATTATATGTCATAAGATAAAATGCATCCACAACGGACTCCGTTATCTCTGCGTATAAATGATTAAGCAGCTCTGTTTCCTTTTTAATTTCGTATAATGTCAGAGATGATGCTTCGTCTGCAATCTTTTTTTCGCTTTTCTCAATGCAGGCGGGATACTTTTCGTACTGTCCGTCCATGAACTGAGTCAGATCAATGAGCATAACATCATCTGAATTTTCACTTTCTCTGTATTCTGTTTCCTTAAGATTTTCAAGATACTCTTTTATTTCAGCAATCAGAAATACGCAGCTCTGATAATAAAACTCATATTCCTTTTCATCTGCATCATTTTTATATATATTCATATATATTTCTGTAATCGCAGCTGCTGTCATACTGATGGCTGTCTGATAATTACCGTTTTCAATATCCTTTTGAGCGTTTTTGATATGATTGAGGGCAGCCTCCGAAAATGATGCATCAAGGAGCTCTCTGGCATCTGCAACAAGCTCCTCCGCTCTTTGCCTTGCTAAAATATCTTTTGATGTAAGCTCATCATCAATACGGCTTATCTGACTTATTATACTTTCACGGAGTGCGGAAAGACCACGGGCTATTTCCGCATTGCTTCTGTTAATGGTTTCGGTGTATTTTTTCTGAAACTCTTTATTTGTCTTTTCTATACACTGAAATGTTTTCTTTTCGGTTTCATGAAGAAGCTTTTTAAAATCATCTATATTTCCGTTACTAATACCCTGAGAAACGACAGTGTGCATATTTTTTATATTTTCTATCATTTTTTCGGTACTGTCTTCAAATGCACCTGTCTGGGAAAACAGATATTTTGTTACAGAGTCGTTTAGTTCTCCTATTTCACCGGTCATTTTTTTTATTTTAACAGCGTCCCTTTTTTTCTTATAATTATGTACAGCTATTGCTCCGGCAAAAACACATTTCGCTGTAGTTGTCAGAATTTTATCAGCAGCATTTGCAGCTGCAAGAATCATTACAGCCGGTGTAAAGAATATAGAACCTGAACTTATACCACTCATATTATCTCACCGCCCTTTTCATTGAAAGCTCCTTTTTCCTTTTCTCTATTGCTTTGCTTTTGATTATATTTATCGCATTTTCCGGACCGATATCCTTGCCGCAGTTGCTTTCAAATATAATCGGAACATCTCCGGCAATATTCATTACAGATAATCTGATATTTTCCTCGGTTGCTTTTAAATTTTCAGGAGTACCTGAGCCGACATGTTCGACATATACCCCTATACAGTTTAATACATATATTTTATCAGGAGACACCGGAAAAATCACTACGCTTATTTTTTTATCCGCCTCTTCGGAATTAATAAGAAATTCATTTCTTATATCATTGTCTTTAAATTCATTTTTTGAAATAAATCCGTTTCTTTCATCGCGCAGAATATGTATAAGTTTTCTTGCAATAACAGAGGCACGTACGAATGAAGCTGTAAATCCGGAATGTATATAAATTCTCATATTGCATGCATTTTTATGAATCTCAGTAATATGGTCTGTTTTTTCAGAAAGCTCTTCAAATGAAATATTTATACCGTTTTTTCTTTGCTTTTTAAGAAAGTTTACTATTTTCTCGTTTTTCGTATTTCCTTCACACCTAAAAACAGCGTCCAAAAAATCCTGCAACGATGAAATCTCTTCAGTCATTTCATGATATTCGTTAAATGACCAGAAATCAAGAGTATCGGTAATTCTCTCTGAAAAAACAAGAAGCTCCTTTTCAAAGTAATCATTCTTTATCATTCTGAAATCATCAGACGTAACAAATTCACTGACCTGACGTGTATATGACTGAAGCTGATTAAAATATCTGCTCCACTGTTCAAGACTTTTTTTGATTCTTTCTTCAAACATTACTAGCTGAAATTCTATATTTGATGAGTTAGCCATACAGGCCTCATAAAATCCTGAGTTAAAGTCTACCTTTGTAGCTTCCATCTGCATAAGCAATGCATTTGCAGCGTTTGGTTCGAAAAATTCGTGTGGATATTTTACAGAGAATTCATGGAACTGATTATACGCCTTTTCCATCCTTTTCTGAGCTTCATTTTTCTGAATTGTATCCTTATCGGTAATTTTCTTATTTATATTATGAAGCTGGGAAGACAATTCCGTTTCTATTTCCAGCATCTGAAGACGCATATCATCATTCTCGCGTTTCAGTTTCATATAATCAGCATTCATTTCTTCAATTTTTTCATTCAGCTGGTTATTTATCCTGTCAGAAAAGCTTTTGAATTCTTTTTCATACTCAGTACGAAGCTGAGTATCATGCTCTCTTACTGTATTTATCAAATCCTGCTGGGTTTCTTCAAGTTTTTTATTTACTGAAGATTCATATTCGGAGCGTATATAATCCATATTCTGTATATTACTCTCATATTGTCTTCGAAGCTTTTCAAGCTTTTTGTTCAGCATTACTGTCTCTACGCTCATTTTCACCATCCCCTGTCCGCCAATAATCTAAATATTAAGTTCATCTGTGATTCTGTTTATTTCATCCGCTCTTTTCTGTACGAGAATTGCTATATGTGACTGAATTTCATTTATCATATCAGAAATATCATCAAGCTTTTGTGAAGCTGTAGTATATCCGTTATCGTCCTTATAATATTCTAATATCCCACTGTAATATGAAAGCTCATTTTTCAGCTTTTCAGCCTTTTGTGAATTTTCAGGATTTTCCTCATAATTCTTTTTAAGCAGCTCCTTCTGTGCTGTTATATTCTTTAATTCATCAAGCTTATTATTTATATTTTCAATTTCACTTTCGGCCTTGCTTATTTCACTGATAATTTCTTCTTTTTTTTCTGAAAGCTGTGCGCCTTCCTGCTGTGCTTTAAGAAGTCTTTCCTCAAGCAGTTGTATTTCAGCTTTTGCCTGATTGTTTTTATAATCAAGTTCAGAGATTATCCTTGAAATCTCTGAACTTTCGTCTGATTTATCTGAAAAATTCATCTCAAGCTTTCCGTCTTCATCGGAGGAAGTGATTATGATTGCTGAGCCGCTGAAATCTGTACTGTTTGTTATCTCATTTCTTCTTCTTACTTCAAGAGTACAGCTTATTTTTTTATTAAATACAATTGCTGCGTATTCAAGCCGGTACAGTGGTGACGGTTTATATACTACGGATAATTTAAGCTTTCCTTCATCACCGTTTAATGACGGATTAATACACTGTATAACTGATGACGTCTGAATAAAGCCGTTTGACTTTGGTTCGACAGGTTTTATGCACTGAACAATTTCAAAATCAATATCGTTACTCAAAAAGTCCTGACAAACAGAGTTATTTAAAATTATTATACAGTCAGAATCTATAACCATCACTTTTCACCTCACTTAATTATTTGTTTCCATATTTCCATAGCATTCTTTGACGGTACGCCCGTAAGAATGCTTTTATCTTTATAAAATATTATTTCAGCTTTTCTTTTTTTCTGACTGTAATATTCCGTTCCGCAATTTTTATATCTGTCAGTAAGGTACAGTATTTTCTGATTTGACGAACCTTTTGCAAATTCGCCTTTGTCAAGCAGGATATCATATCTTCCGTCTATAAGTATATCTGTAAGCTGAAGAAGTGACTGTACGGATTTATTATCAGCTGAACTTTTTATCAGCTCCTCATATGTAAATCCACTGTAAATTATTACTCCGAAATCCTCACATTTATATTTAACGGCCGAAATAAGGGTATATAATGCTTCAGCCTGTAAAAAAGGTTCACCGCCACTAATAGTAATGCCCTCTATATTTTTCTCATTTAAAATAATTTCAGATGTTTCATCAATACCTGCATCATATCCGCCATCAAATGACTGTATACTCTCTGCAATACATCCCTTGCATCTGAACGGGCATCCCTGCACCCATAACGCAAAACGATTGTACGGTCCTAATAATTCTGTACTTCTGACATAATGACTTATTCTTATTGTTTCAGCGGACTCCTTTAAATCTGATATGCTGTTGTTCAATCTCATAAAAATCCTCATCATTTAAATTAAGCCCGTACATTACGACATTTACATTTTTATTTTCAGCATTGAATTTTATTTTAACTTTACTGCAGTCACCCACATTTACCTCAAGTATTCCGACAGGCATAATACAATCACCGTATACGCTTGACGGATTTGATATATTTTTATTGCTTATGTGTCTTTTTGAAACTGCTATTCTGAAGTAATTGCCTTCATCAACAGGAATATCAAACTCTTCTGTATTTCCTGAAGCACCGTCAAATAATTTTCTGAATTCGATTCTTCCTGTTCTTTTATTATTTAAAATTATTCCATAATCATATTCCGGTTCATATATCCAGGATTTAACATCCGATTCGTCTGTATTTTCCTTGCTGTCGTCATGCTCAGCTTCTGCTGGATTGGTTTCATACTTTTTTTTAATTTCATTTATTATATTTAAAATATCAGAAAAAGACAATCTGTTTTCTCTTTTTATTACTGTCATTCCTTCAAGAATATCTGCAAATTCCATGTATTTATCAGGGATATATTTTCTTTCAATAACAGAGCCTGATAAGCTGAAATCTATTGTCATAAAATATTCATCAACAGGAAAATCTATATAATCAAAATAATCACATCCTGAAAGTATTCTGAATAAAATCATTCCAAATGAATAAACATCAGATGCCTCATTTCTTTCTTCAAGATTTATAAATTCCTGAGGATCCTTATACTGTAAAGGTACTTCTCTGTCTTCTATAAGTCTTGAAAAGACATTAATTTTTTGATTCATACTCATAAATATTACCTCCGGTTAAATTTCGAAAAATACTTCTATGTTTCTTTTATTGTCATTAAGGTCAACTGCCCTGACCGAAAGAATTCCTCCGGAATCAAATGAAAATACAGTTTCTATTCTCTGCTTTCCTATATCCATCGGAGTAATGTCATTAAATGCGAATGAACCTATTTTTCTGTATTCAAGATTATTGAAATCATCAGGATCACCATTGTATTCATAAATTTCAAATGTCATTTCTGTATCAAATCTGCCGTTGTTTGTGTAAATATGGCTTGCTTCAAAATTTATGTCTATATCGGTACCTTCAGGTATTATAGGATTCATATATTGTCGTCCATACGGATCAACACATATGATTCCGAGTGAATTAAGAAGTTTATTTACTATATGAATATTTTCATCACACGCTTTTATTGCAGCTCCCCTTGCAATTACAGTAAGATATTTTTCTTCTTTATTTGTATCGGAAACATATATAATATTACTTTCAGGAAAACTGCTCTCAATAAACTGTTTCAGATATGGATCCGTGCACATTCCTCCTGCAAATATAACGTGCTGTATATCATATACCATTATTTTCGGATTTACAATCAGTTCTTTTATCTTGTCATAAATATCGTCTGCTGCTGTAAGATAGTCATCATATGAAACGGAAAAGCAAAATTCATTACTTTTTTCACATATATCTGTTTTTTCACATATTGAACATGCCGAAGACTCAGATATAAGTATTTCTTCATTTGCCGATGTATTTTTATAATAAAGAGTTTTTTTCGCATCCTGAGCAGCTTTCTGAATTTTACATCGGACCTGTTTCCTTGACGTTCCCCATGTGATTTCTTCATCAGATATATCCTGTCCGGAACATTCTTTAAACTGTTCAAAAACAATCCGGCTGATTACATTGTCAAGGTCACTGCCGCCTAGATGTCTGTTTCCGTCAGCTGACAGAACATTAAAGTCCGTTACACATCCGTTTCCGCCAAGCTCGATAAGTGCCACATCAATAGTGCCTCCGCCGAAATCCACTACATAAACCCTGTCATTTACCTTGAATATATCATCGTTATATGCAAGCACAGCCGCCACAGGTTCCTTAATAACCTCAATCAGTCCTATTCCGGCACGCTTAAGTGCAGATACAGTTCTTTTTACCTGATCTTCACCGAATTTAGCCGGAACTGTTATAACCGCGTTAAAAGTCTTTTCGTCCGGGAAACGCTCCTTCAGCGTTTTCCGGACTGTTTTAAGTATTTCAAAAGCTACATCCTCTGCTTTAAAACGTCGTCCTTCAATAGTCCAGCATTTGCTCCTGTCATCCATAAATGTTTTGGAATCAGAAATAAATGCCGAAGGATTTTCCTCTGACATTTTTATCGCATTACGGCCGACAATAATATTTCCCCTGTCATAATAGATACAGGAAGGCAGTATAATATCATTTTTCTCAAATTCAAGAAACTCAATATTTCCAAAAAGATTCATCCAGCCTACTACTGTATTTGTTGTTCCCAGATCAATACCTATATTCATAATATCATCTCCTTATACGTGTAATCAAAGAAAGGAGCTTCCATAAAAGAAACACTCCCATACACGAAGCAAGTACAGGAAGAAGTGACGTTACAATAAATGCAATTATTGTTGAAAAGCTTTCAGATACTGAAAGATTGGCAAACTGAATCAGGTTATATCTCAGAAAAAAGAGTATTGTTACCATCAGAGAAAAAACAGCAACGGAATTAAAATTAAACATTATATGTGTTTTATTTTTATTAACTGATATCAGCACTGCTGAAACAACAAAAACGATGGCATACATGCTCGCCACCGCCTTGGCTGACGGCACGAAATCAGAAAAAACTTTTCTTATCTCCTCAAGCATAGCCCCTGACATAATCGGTTCTTTTAATGCAATAAAAAGTGAATAAATAAAATACAACACAAATGCGGTCATCATAAATCCTACCGGTGAACGGTAAAATCTTATCTCACTGTCATTGTTACGTACATGATATGCAAAAAAAATGTTATTGTCATTTTCCATAAGATTTTTTACTGCCATTCGCCCTTTTACTGTATGATCAAAACCACTGCATATGGTTGCACCGTCACCGAAATAATCTCCATAGATATGTACATGTATTTTCTGATTATCCAGATCCTGATTGCGAGGCTTTATATCAAAAGAATAAAGAGTATCGCTCCAGCTCTGATGATATACAATGTAGTGAATAAGCTTTGTAAAAAATTCACGCTGCTCATTTTTACGCGGCTTCAGGTTCTCTACGATTCCGCTGACAGTCCTGAGCTTCCTGTTTTTTTTTGAGAGCGGTATTTCAGAGTCTTCCCGGCTTTTATTTTTATGTACTTTTTTTGTAGGATATTCGAGCACTTCTCTGTTATTCAAAGCTTGCTGGCTGACATCTTCATATTTAAGAACCGCTCCGCATTTAGGACATTTTGAACCGGCTTTGATATTTTTAGTATATGGCTTCCCCTTGCAGTCAGGACAATAAAAAATGTCCATGCTTCATCCCCCCATCATAAACACACAGAAATACTATTTTGATAAATACTCCTTAAGCTGCTCTGTATAGATTCCTAACATTTCAAGAAGTCCATAGGTATTTTCGTTTGCCTTAAAAACAAACAGCAACGCCAGGAAAGTAGTCCACGTCATTGGTCTTTGCTTTTTTTCGAGCGAAAGAATTGTCTGTCTGCTTGTACCTATAAGATCTGCTAGCTCTGCCTGAGTCAAATCCATTTTAGCTCTGAGAACTACAAGATTTTCTGTCATCTTATTTGTCAATGATTTTTTCATTTCTTCGTGCATCTTATCACCCCATAGTATTTTTGTTGTATATTGCACAAAATGCAATAATATTTATCTTTCTTATTATGGATTATAGCATTTACATGCCGTTTTGTCAATGACATATCAACATTATGTCATACTACAAAACATTTTTTGTAAGATAGTCAAAAAAAGAAAAGGCGTTGTTATATAAATATAACAACGCCTTAATTTTAAATAGTCTTCTGTGATTTATTTTCTAATATTTTTGTTCCGTCATTATCAATAAAAAATTCGTGTACCTGCCAGCCCTTAATGCCTGCATTCTCCATAGAAAATTTCATTTTGCCTGAAAAAAATTTATTTTCACTGTCAACAATAGCCATTATTGTCGGACCTGAGCCTGATATAAATGAACCGTATGCGCCATGTGTATAAGCAATATCAAATACTTCACGGCAATGCGGTATCTGATTCATTCTGTAAGGCTGATGAAGCTTGTCATGAACAGCTGTACGGAGATTTTCAAATTTTCCTGTAAGGAGTGACGCCGAAAAAAGAGCTGCCCTTGAAAGATTATATACAGCATCCTTGTGAGAAACTTCAGTCGGAAGACACCCTCTCGCTTCTTCTGTCTTAAGTTCAAAATCAGGAATAATCGCTACAAATTTAAGCTTTGTAAATACCTCCTGTTTTACCCAGTGTACTTTCCTCCCGTCAAATACTGCGGTTACAATTCCGCCTAACAACGCCGGAGCTGTATTATCCGGATGGCCCTCAATCTGAGCTGCAAGATCAACAATGTCATCCTGTGACAGAGGATTCCCAAGAATACGATTTGCACCTGTAAGCCCCGCAACTATACACGCTGATGAAGAACCAAGCCCTCTTGCCATAGGAATATTATTTGTCTGAACAATTCTCATTCCTGAAAGCTTTTTTCCGCATATTTTATATAAATCATTTACAGAAGTATAGATCAGGTTTTTTTCGTTTTTCGGTACATCAACATCATCTGCCGATGATATGTCTACATGATCTGATTCTTCCATCTCAACATAGTTATAAAAACCCAGTGCAAGTCCGAGCGCATCAAACCCTGCCCCAAGGTTCGCACTGGTAGCCGGAACCTGTATTTTTATCATCATTTATACTCCCTTACTGATTATTTCACTATAATTATACCACCTGTATTACACAGATGTCAACCACACCATAAAGCGGAAAACCTATGCACGTGAAGATCAAAGGCACGGTTAGAAAACATTTCCATACCGATAACTTATCCGTATTAAATAAATAGTAAAAACTACCAAAATGAACCACCAAACAATGTTAATTTTTTATTTTTCCATGATTACTTTTACTTGACATATAAGCCATTCAGAGTTATAATTAGCATAGATTTTTTACATAAAGGAGCACAATAAATGACTAAAAAAAACCCGTTAAAACCAATATTCCTGACATCTGTTCTATTGCTTCAGATTTTTCTGACAAACACAAAAACAGACATATCGAATGCAGCTGAAATGAAATTTTTTGTTGATTTCAAAAAGGTTGTTTTTAATATCTGTTCATATGAAAATTCAGCCGATTACGATTTAAATCAAAACAATAAAATAGATGTTTTTGACTTAATTCGTTACAAAAAAACAATGTATAATCTTTCAGGCGATACAGAAACAGATACCACCTCAGCACCACAACCAACAACAACCGAACCTGTCACTACAACAGCAACCACAACCTCTGTACCAGAGACTACCACAGTTACCACCACAACTCCTGAGCCTACCACTACGACAGTGACAACAACCACAACTCCTGCACCGACTACTACAACAGTGACAACAACCACAACTCCCGTACCGACTACTACAGTAACAACCACCACAACTCCCGTACCCACTACGACAACCGTTACTACTACTAAGGCTCCTCCTCCGGTAACTGCAATGCCGGACAGAAAAATAATCTCTAATATGAGAAGTCTTATTCAGAGTCCTGAACTTCCGACAGGATGCGAGGCAACAGCACTTACTATTGCAATAAACTGGTATGGATACGACGTGGACAAGGTTACAATTGCGACAAAGTTTATGCCTCAGATGAAAGTATATTATTCAAACGGAAGACTTATAGGTCCTGACTTTATTACAACATTTGCAGGTGATCCAAGAACAAATGGTCTTTCTTACGGATGTTACATTCCTTGTCTTATGACCACAGCCGATTCATATTTCGCTTCAGTAGGAAGCAGCTACAGAACAAAAAATCTTACAGGAACTGATCTTAATGACCTGTTCCCATACATAGCCAAAGGAACACCTGTTGTGGTTATTTCTACACCTGAGCTCCGTACTCCTGTTACAGGCGATTCATGGTACACTCCTGACGGACGACGTGTTACTTGGCAGCGCGGACATCATGCCATGGTTATCATGGGATATGATCTCAGAAGGAATACAGTATATTGTGCCGACCCTATGATGCTAAGAGGAATTGTTGAATATAATCTTGATGAATTCAAGCGCATTTACAATATGAAGGGCAAAAATGCAATGATTATTGATACAGGTTCTGTTACAGTTCCTACAGCTACAGCAGCAGTCGGTGACAGAATAAAATATACAGGTTATATTCATCCGGCAAGTGAACCTTGTACAGATGAGGCATACGTTTCAGAAGTATATACTGTTACATTTATACATACCGATCCGTCACTTCCGTACCCTGTCTGCGTCGGAAATATAGGCTGGGTAGGTTATGAGGCGCTTTTAACCAATATTCCAACCTACGCAAATGCGCCTTCAGGAATTGTAAGCAACGGAACATACAATTTAAGAAATAAACAGAGTTCAAAATATCTTAATGTTGATTACGGTATTGACAGAGACGGTACAAATATATATCAATGGACAAAAGACGGCAGTGTTGAGCAGAGATTCAGACTTGAAAACAACGGCTCCTCATATAAAATATATGCAATGTGCAGTTCTTCGGGAACTAACAGACTTGTAACTGCTGCTTCAGTTGCTTCAGGCGCAAATGTTCATCTTTATTCGCCTGGAAACGCTTCAACACAGGAATGGATTTTTCAATCACTCGGAAACTCCGAATATACAATAGCTTTAAAATCAAACCCTTCTCTTGTACTGACTGTAAACGGGAATTCAAACGGCTCTGCTTCAGGTCAGGAAGGAAATGTATATATTTCAAATTATACACCCGGTGCAAACTCACAGATATGGTATGTCGGATAATTAAATAAAACAACAGCTAAAGGTTCTGTAAAATCCTTTTAAACCGGATTTTACAGAACCTTTGTTTTTGCAGTTTTACCTATTTACTTAGATATTGAATGTATGAAACATTCTTACTTGTCAGTTCCGTAATAAGCATTCAGATACATCTGTCTGATTTCCTTCATAAGCGGATATCTTGGGTTAGCACCTGTGCACTGATCGTCAAACGCCTGCTCTGTCATATCGTCAAGGCGTTCAAGGAAAGCTGCC